>CATZVV010000007.1 GCA_958425285.1 uncultured Lachnoclostridium sp.
GATGGTTTCTTTTCAGTAGCGGAAACAGTTTCGTATTTTATACTTCTCTATATCGGGTACCGGTATGGGGCATCGGCGGGAGCTATTGCAGGGGCTTCCGGCGGGATATTGGCGGCGCTGTCCGGGGCTGGTGCCGCGTCAATCGGGCTTTATTGCCTACTGGGAATCGGTGTGGGAATGTTTCGTGAGGCAGGGAAATTAATAAGCAGTCTTGCCTTTCTTATTATGGGGGTCATTCTTGCTTTTGTATTTCAGGAGGAGATAATGGGAATTGTAGAATTGCGTGGTATTGTTTCCGCAATGATTGTTTTTCTTGCCATTCCAAAATCTTCTCTTCAAATAATAGATATAGATTATGAAAAGGGTGAGGAAAATTCGTTTGCCAAAGAAGATATTAGAGCTTTGGCAAATTATAAAATCGAAGACTTTTCCGGTGCATTTCGGCGTTTGGCAAAATCTTTTAACCGTGCAGCTGAGGTGGAAGAAGGCTTGACAAGTGCACAAATTCAGGGGATTTTTGATGATTTATCAGAAGGTATTTGTAAAAACTGTACAAATTGTAGTTATTGCTGGGAAAAAAACTACGAGAGTACAAGAAATGACATACAGGGCATTTTACAGACTGCGGGGGAGCGGGGAAGCATCGCGCCGGAAGATGTAAAGGAGTCGTTTGGAAGCCAGTGTATACATTTCCCGGATTATATTAAGAGAGTGAATCAGAATATGAGAACAGTACATATGAATATGAGTTTTCAGAATAAAATGGCGGAAAGCAGACGGGCACTGGGAAGCCAGATGCAGGAAGTAGCAGGTATGCTGGGGGATTTTTCCAAAGAGCTCTCCCATGTCAAAGAGCGAGGCAAAGAAGAAAAGCGCGCCATCGCTCTTGCATTAAGGCAGGCAGGGCTAATCGTAAAAAAACTTTCCGTAAATGAACGTCGTCATGATATGATAGAGGTTCAATTCGAGGGGCGCGCGAAAGGTAAAAATTGTGTTACGAAGCGAGATGTTGCAGAGTGTCTGAAAAGGGCGACGGGGATTCGGTTTCGCGGAGTTGGAGAGACAAAGAATGTGATAGGAAGGGAGTTTGAGACGATTCGTTTTGCACAGGATACCAATTTCAAAACATTGACAGGACTTGCCAGAGTTGCAAAATCGGGGGAGCAGGTTTCGGGTGACAATTTTTCTTTTTTGGAGCTTGGTACCGGGGAACTTCTGATGGTGCTTTCGGATGGAATGGGAAGCGGGAATGAAGCCTGCCAGGATAGTGAGGCACTGGTAAATGTTTTAGAGGATCTTTTGGAAGTTGGTTTTCAAAAGGAATCTGCAATCCGCATGCTGAATTCTTTTTTTGTGCTATCCTATGAGGGGCGTACGTTTACAACACTTGATATGACATCTATAAATCTTTATACCGGAGAATGTGAATTTTTGAAAAATGGTGCGGCTGCTACTTTTGTTAAGAGAAAGGACAGGGTAGAGATAATTGTGTCTTCTGCGCTTCCGGTTGGTGTTGAATTACAGGCACAGACGACAAGCGAGCGTACGGTATTACAAGATGGAGATCTTGTTGTTATGGTAACAGATGGAATTTTGGATGCATTTCCTGGTGAGGATAAGGAATTTTATGTACAGAATATTTTAGAAAATACAAATAGCAGTAACCCGAGTGATATTGCAAATCGTATCTTAATGCAGGCGTTGGAGCGGAGTGCTCATCTGGCACCGGATGACATGAGTGTTCTGGCAGCGGGTGTCTGGGACAAGGCATAGACTTGTGTTTCTTATCGGATTGGGGGTGGAAAAAAGCGGGCGAATAGTGTAAAATAGAAATATTCGTATGATTTAGTTACTGAAACCGCAAGATGGAGGATAAAATGAGGGCAAAAGTAATCGCCTACAATCAGGGGCAGGAGTTATTTAAAAAAGGAGATAAAATTATTGTTGGTGTATCCGGAGGGAGAGATTCTGTCTGCCTTCTTCATGTATTGAATTCATTGAAGGAGAAGTTTTCTCTTAGCTTGTATGCTGTTCATGTAAATCATTGTCTAAGGGGGAAAGATGCAGATCAGGATGCTGCTTTTGTAGCGGAATTGGCAGCTTCGATGGGAATACCCTGTCATATTGAACGAGTAGATGTAAGAGAAGAGGCAAGAGTAAAAAGAGTTTCAGAAGAAGAAGCGGGACGGGAAATTCGATATGAGGTAATGGAAATGCTTCGTGTCGAGAAGGGATATGATAAAATTGCCGTTGCACATCATCAGGATGATGTGGCAGAGACGGTGCTGTTTAATTTATTAAGGGGGACCGGACCCAAAGGGTTATCCGGTATTGCCGCTAAAAGGGGGTATACAATTCGCCCGATTTTATTTGCTCAATCTGAGGAAATTGATGAATATATTCGGGAAAACAATCTGAATTACCGGGTTGACAGTACAAATGAAATGCCGGTTTATTCAAGAAATAAAATTCGTCTGCAGATTTTTCCTTTGCTTGAACAGGAGATTAATGCCAAAGCAAAACTTCATGTAGCACAAGCAGCGAGGCGTATTGCTTTACAAAATGAGTATATTGAAAAGCAAGCAAAAAAGGCTTATCTGCAAGTGGTTAGAATGGAAGAGGGAGAATATAATTATGAGGTGGAGGCTTTTGAACAGCTAGAGGGAGTAATCCGTGTTGAAGTTCTCCGATTGATCTTGCAGAATTTAATACCGAATGCAAAAGATATTGATAAGAATCATTATCAGATGATTTTAAGTTTAGTTGATAAGGAGGTGGGTAAAAAGGTTAATTTGCCTGAGGGAATTGTTGTACAGAGGACATATGACAGTATTCGGTTTTATTGTGAAGAGGATGAGGAGTGCCAAAATGAAGCAATGGAAATTCGTTGTGAATTGCCATTTCAACAAACGGTTACAATAGATGGAGAACAATATTGGATTCATCTGAAAGTGGAAGAGGTGAAAACAGAACTTGGTCAAATTCCACAAAAAGACTATACGAAATGGCTTGATTATGATAAAATAAAGGGTGATATTTTTCTGAGGAATCCTGTAGAAGGGGATTTTCTAACTCTAAATGAAGAAGGTGACAGAAAAAAATTGTCCCGTTATTTTATTGATGAGAAGGTGCCGGCTGAGTCAAGGGGCAGTCAGATTGTATTAGCAGAGGGAAACCATATTATGGTTGTATTAGCTTCGGGACGTATTAGTGAGGCATATAAAATAACAAAAGATACGAAGCGTCTTTTAATTATTACGAAGGAAAGGATTTAATGATGGAGGACAAAATAGGAGTTTTGCTTGACCAGCAGACAGTGGAGAACCGGATTCGTGAGCTTGCCAATCAGATTAGTATGGATTATAAAGGGAAAACGGTTCATTTAATCTGCATTTTAAAAGGAAGTGTATTTTTTACCTGTGAACTGGCAAAATATATAACAGTTCCGGTGACAATCGATTTCATGAGTGTATCCAGTTATGGCGATGCAACGGTAAGCAGTGGGCGCGTGAAGGTAACAAAGGATACGGATGAACCGGTGGAAGGCCGGGAAGTTATTGTGATTGAGGATATTATTGACTCGGGCAATACCTTGTCATTTTTATTAAATATGATGCAGTCGAGGAAGCCAGCCAGCTTGAAACTTTGTACCTTACTTGACAAACCGGAACGGCGGGTGGCAGATGTCTCTGTAGATTATACCGGCTTTGAAATTCCGGATGAATTTGTTGTGGGATATGGTTTGGATTATGCTCAGAAATATCGTAATCTCCCATATATCGGCATCGTAGAACAGAACAATAAGGAGGATTAGAACTATTGAAAGCATTTAAAGGTTATGGCTTTTTCTTTATTATGCTTGCTATCCTGTTTATGGCATATTTTTTTAATGACTATGTAACGGATAGTTCAAGAGAAGGCTACAATTATTCTGGTTTCCAGGCTGATTTCGAGGCAGGGAAAGTAAAACAGGTAACGATTCAGCAGAATTCCGAAATCCCGACAGGTCTTGTTGTGGTTACATTTAATGAAAAGGATGCAAAATCGAAAAGTTTTTATACGGACGATGTAAAAACAGTTACTAATTACTTGAGTGAGAAGAATTTTTCAGGGTATGTGTTAGAGGATGTATCGCGTACGCCTTGGATTTTGCAGATTCTTCCATACATTTTTGGCGCTATTCTGATTGTTCTTATGTTTTCTATGATGAGTGCCAATGCCGGTGGAGGTGGCGGCGGCGGAAAGATGATGAACTTCGGGAAGAGCCGTGCCAAAATGACTACGCCGGAGAATCGGGAAAAGACATTTAAAGATGTCGCCGGGCTCCAGGAGGAGAAGGAACAGTTGGAAGAAATCGTAGATTTCTTATCAGCTCCTGGCAAATATACAAAGCTAGGGGCAAGAATTCCAAAAGGTATTTTAATGGAAGGCCCCCCGGGAACCGGTAAAACCTTATTGGCAAAAGCGGTGGCAGGAGAGGCTGGAGTCCCATTTTTTAGTATATCCGGTTCTGATTTTGTTGAGATGTTTGTTGGTGTTGGTGCTTCGCGAGTGCGGGATTTGTTTGCGGAAGCAAAGAAAAATGCACCATGTATTGTATTTATAGATGAAATTGATGCTGTGGCCAGACGACGTGGAAGCGGACTTGGCGGTGGGCATGATGAGCGTGAACAGACGCTTAATCAAATGCTTGTAGAGATGGATGGATTTGGAATTAATGAAGGCATTATCGTCATGGCTGCAACAAACCGTGTGGATATACTGGATCCTGCTATTTTGCGCCCGGGTCGGTTTGACCGTAAAGTTGTTGTTGGACGTCCGGATGTTCGAGGAAGAGAAGAAATTCTTAAAGTTCATGCAAAAGGAAAACCATTAGCGGAAGATGTGGATTTAGAAGAAATTGCACGAACAACGGCAGGCTTCACAGGAGCTGATTTGGAAAATCTTTTAAATGAGGCTGCGATTGCAGCGGCAAAAGACAATCGTGCTTACATTGTCGAAGAGGACATTAAAAAATCCTTTATTAAGGTTGGGATTGGGGCAGAGAAAAAGAGCAAGGTTATTTCTGAAAAGGATAAAAAGATTACTGCTTACCATGAAGCCGGGCATGCAATTTTGTTCCATTTACTGCCGGATGTCGGACCTGTATACACAGTATCTATTATTCCAACCGGTATGGGAGCAGCAGGATATACAATGCCACTGCCAGAGAAGGATGCTATGCATATGACGAAAGGAAAAATGCTTCAGGAAATTATGGTTACACTTGGTGGGCGGATTGCAGAGAGTATTGTTTTTGATGATATTACAACCGGTGCGTCTCAGGATATTCGTCAGGTTACAGAGAGTGCCAGAGATATGGTTACAAAATATGGATTTTCGGATGAATTGGGTATGATTAATTATGCAACCTCGGATGATGAAGTGTTTATTGGAAGAGATATTGCACATACAAAGAGTTTTAGTGAGGAAACAGCAGCGGTGATTGATCAGGAAGTAAAGAGGATTGTAAATGATTGTCATGAGAAGGCAAAGAAGATTTTAAAAGATAATATTGAAATTTTACACTGCCTGGCTGGATTGCTAATTGAAAAAGAACGTATTGGCCGTGAAGAGTTCGAAAGCATATTTGAGCAAAATAACAACAATGTTCTACAAAAATCGTAGTATATTGTGCAAAAGTTCAAATGGGTGTTTTTGTATGGTGGTTTTTCACAAAGAAAGAGCAAAAAAAAATTAATGTTTGTGCACACTTATTTATAAGTTGGTGTTATACTTCATCTTGTAAACCCCAATACATTATATAGTTTTTGCTACACCCCATAAGTAACAAAAATACCTTCTCCAAAAAGGACGGCCTTCGTAAAGCCGTCCTTTTTACTTGTTCCTAATGAAAATTAGTTATTAATGAAAGGTGAAGACAGATGCTGCAGGAAACCGGAATTAATCGTGAAGCGATTTTTAGTGACGGTACAAAATATTATATATGTCCTCAAGAACCCAAAGAAAAGGATCTTGTTAAAATACGTTGCCGTGTTGCAAGGGATAACGTGGACAGCGTTGTGTTCGTATGTCAGGAATTTGAGCTTCCTATGCAGAGGATGCAGATAGATTCTTACTTTGATTATTATGAGTGCCAATTTACAATGCCAGGTCATACTTTAAGTTATCGGTTTCGAATTGAAAAGAGGGAAGTTATATTTTTTAATCAGCAAGGCGCGGTAAATGTACCGGATGGGTATTATGATTTTCGGCTGATTCCTGGATTTTCTACGCCAGATTGGGCAAAAGGTGCTGTTTTTTACCAGATTTTTGTAGATCGGTTTTCAAACGGTGATATTTCCAATAATGTAGTAGATCGGGAATATATTTATATTAATGAACCGGTTTCTTCTGTGAAGGATTGGGAAAAATATCCGGCACAGATGGGAGTGCGTGAATTTTATGGCGGCGACTTAAAAGGTATTATGAATAAGTTGGATTATTTGCAGGATTTAGGTGTAGAAGTCCTATATCTGAATCCTATTTTTGTTTCGCCTTCAAATCATAAATATGATACACAGGATTATGATTATGTGGATCCTCATTTGACCACTCTTGCACAGGATGGGGGTGAGGTGTTGGAAGAGGGTGACATGAATAATGCTCATGCCACAAAATATATCAGGCGGGTCACAGACAATAGAAATTTGGAAGCAAGCAATGCTTTTTTTATCAAATTTGTTGAGGAAGTACATGACAGGGGAATGAAAATTATTCTGGACGGTGTGTTTAACCACTGTGGCTCTTTTAATAAGTGGTTGGATCGGGAATGTATTTATGAGCAGGAAGAAAATTATGAAAAAGGCGCTTATATATCCGCAGATAGTCCATATCGGAGCTTTTTCAAATTTTTTGAGGAGGACTGGCCTTATAATAAGAAATACGATGGATGGTGGGGGCATGATACGCTTCCAAAGTTAAATTATGAAGAATCACCAAAGTTAGTTCAATACATTATGCGGGTTGCAAAGAAGTGGGTGTCTCATCCATATAATGTAGATGGCTGGAGATTGGACGTAGCTGCGGACTTGGGACATACGACAGCATATAACCACAAGTTTTGGCAGGAGTTTCGTTGTGTGGTTAAAGAGGCTAATCCGAACGCTTTAATTTTGGCAGAGCATTATGGGGACGCAACTCCCTGGGTTTCCGGTGGGGAATGGGATTCGGTTATGAATTATGATGCCTTTATGGAGCCTATCACGTGGTTTTTAACTGGTATGGAAAAGCACAGTGATATTTCGCGTCCTGAACTTATTGGAAATACAGAAGCCTTCTGGTCATCAATGCAGAAATATGCCGTACGATTTACATGTCCCTCTCTTCAGGTTGCAATGAATGAATTATCAAATCACGATCACTCTAGATTTCTTACGCGTACGAATGAGCGAATTGGAAGGGTTACTTTCTCATCCCCACAGCAGGCAAATGAAGGAATCCGTATCCACCGTATGATGGCGGCAGTTATTTTTCAAATGACATGGATTGGGGCGCCAACAGTCTATTATGGCGATGAGGCAGGCGTCTGCGGATGGACAGATCCAGATAACCGGAGAACTTATCCATGGGGGAATGAAAATAGGGAGTTAATCCAGTGCCACCGTGAGATGATACGAATTCATAAGGATTATGAGGTGTTTCGAACGGGAAGTATGATTCGTTTAACCAGTGAGGAGGCTCTTTTATCATATGGAAGATTTGATGTGGATAATCAAGTAGCAGTTGCTATTTATCTGGGTTCAGAACCAAGGATTGTAAAACTGCCTGTGTGGAAAATGGGGATAGCAGATGGAACAATTATGACTCGTATGGCATTTTCCAGTCAAGAGGGCTTCTCAATTCGTACAAAGATTGTTCCTGTTGTAAATGGTGAAATTGAAATTAGGATGAAATCGGATTCTGCTGTAGTATATAAAAATTTTCGGTGAAAAATGCTTGCACTTTGTAAAAAATATGGTATAATATTACTTGCTGTAATATTTATGACAGTTAGCCGGCGTGGCGGAACTGGCAGACGCCCAGGACTTAAAATCCTGTGGGTAGCAATACCCGTACCGGTTCGATTCCGGTCGCCGGCATGAAAGAGAAATTGAAGATGGATAGTAAAAGAGGAGATGTCATAATGTGTGGCAGCTTCTCTTTTGCTATTGTCAGTATTTTTCAAAGCAGTTTCTATTTTTATCTTATGTTTCGTTTCGGAACGTACTCTTATTACAGATAAAGCAAGAATGGATGATTAAACCATAATTTTGTACAAGTTCTACATGAAAAAAATTATGGAGGATGATGGAAAGGATGAAAAAACAAAGGTGATGAAAGGTAGATTTTTTTGTTTATGTTGGTGGAGACTCCGATGCAGGGGTTGAACCTATTTAAGATTAAAGATACAGTATCTAATTAATTAAGTGGTTAAAAAATGGTAGTTATATAGGGAAAAGTGAGGTATAATAAAAAATAGAGATGTAATTTCCATATGATAGTTTAAAGTATACATGATGTAAAAGTGGAGGTAGGAAAGTATGAAATTGAATGTGAAAAAGGGAATTTCATTTTTATTAATATGCGGTATGGTTATTACTTTTTTCCCTTCGGGAGGTCAGGCAGCAGCCTATGGGGGCAGCACAGCAATCTGTTTTAACAGTGAGAAATATAGAGATATTTATGTAACGGTAAATCAGAGTGATGAGCTGCTGTATCAATATGCCAGTGCATCCGGTTCAGATAATGAGACTACATATACACTGGCAGGAAAGTTATCATTTCCCGATGCTTTTTTACCAGATGGGAGTGAGGTAAATGTTCAGATCCAGGTGAAGAACCCGGACGGGGAAGTAAATCAGGTGACAGACATAGAACGGCTAAACCGTTATCAGTTTACAGTAGGAGAATCTTTTTTAATCTATACTTTTTCAGGGTTAAATGGAGTGAATGGAACATATACTCAGAAAGTATCTGTACAAGATACAGATGAAATTTTAAAAAATGTTGACTTTGGCGGAGATTATATCTGTACAGATGGGATTGGATGTATACTAAATGGAGATATACCATCTACAAAACTTAGCTATACAAAAGAGGTCCGGTATATAGATGAAAGTTCTGAAGAAAGTCTGACCGGAGAGTATAATTATTATGCACTCTCTAAAGATGGGGAGTATCGTGAAAGTACAACCGTGTATCCGGTTAAATTAGATGTAGTTACTCATTCGGATGAAACTGGAAATGAAACAGTGCAATCACAAACGTTACATTATGAAAATGCTCTTACGGCAGAGGATTTTGTGGCCGCTAAGACTGTGGAGCATCGTGTCAATGAACCGGAAAAGAAGGTTGTGCAAACCGATTGTTTTGAAACAAAGGCATTAAAAATAAAAGATTTTGCAAGTAAACCAGATATTTTTTCACAGACATTGCCTCTTGGCAGGCATTGTTTTACATGGACTTATCTGGATTGCTCAGGCAATGAAACGAAGGTTAATACATTTGTAAATGTTATATTGCCGGCACCGGAGGTTGAAGAAGGTTCTGCTAAATTGAACGGTGCTGAAGCAGAGTTTACATTGGCTCAGGCGGCTGAAGAAGGGACGGAGTTTGTTGTTTATCAGGCTGAGAGTGGCATGGGGAATGTTGGAAATGCCACTGCAAATGGGTATCAGCTAAAAATTGAGTTTGAATATGTGCCGACTGAAAGCACCTCTTATTATATTGCTCAGATTGGTCCGGATGGATTGGAGAGTCAGCGGGCAAAGATTGACGTTGAGGTTGACTGCCCTCTGTCTGTAAAGGAAAACAAGATTTTTGCAAACGGAGTGCCGATTACTCTGGCACAAGGCAGTAAGGCGGGAACAACACGTATTCTTTATGGAAATGGAAGCAGTTTTTGCATTAATGGAAGTGAGGAAAATGATCTGTCGGAATATGCTATCTATGGAGGGGCAGAAAAAGGTAGTGTTGATGAAACAAAAGTTAGCGTGACAGGGGGAACCATGAAGGAAGTATATGGAGGCGGATATGAAGGAGAGGTAAGTGGTGATACTAATATTACGGTAACAGGAGGAACAATTGGAGGTCTCTTTGGGGGTGGCGCCTCTTCGAAAGCGGTTGTATGGGGAAAAAGAAATGGATTTGTTTTGACCGATATGAAGGCAGATAACAGTCAGTTTGACAATTTGCTTTTATTATCTGCAGATAAATATTTTGTTTATGGTATGGTAGAACTGGAATCAGAATTGCAGATTGCGGAAAATCAGAAATTAGAAATTCAGGAAGGTGCAGGTTTGTCAATTTCAAGAGGAAATAAGCTTGTAAATATGGGTGAAATTCTGAATGCAGGAATACTGAATGTATATGGGACACTAGAGAATCACGGAACTGTTATTTCTTATGAGGTGAAGGAGGGACAGGCTGAGCTAACCGGATACCAGAAAGATACAGCGGTATACAATCTGCCGGAGAAAATTGATGGGAAAACAGTTTTTCGTATTGGTGAGGGAGCCCTTGCGGGGGCGGCAGGGGTGGAAAAAATCATTATCCCTGCCTGTGTTAGTTCCATTGGTGAAGGAGCATTTCGAGATAGTGCGGATTTGAAAGAAATTATTGCAGAGGGGAATATAATAGAAATCGGAAATGATGCTTTTACCGGTACACAATGGTTTGACAATGAGAAGCAAAAGAACTCTGTTGTTATATTCTGCCATGTATTGATTGATGGTTCTGCTGCGAGTGGAAAACTTACTGTTCCGGCAGAAGTTACCTCGATTGCTGACCGGGCATTTTATGGATGTGTAAGTTTAACGGATATAATACTTCCAGAGAAGTTAACCTATATCGGAGAATATGCATTTGCAGGTAGTGGACTTCAAAGTATTTCATTGAATGGAGAAATAGAGGAAATAAAACAGGGAACCTTTTCTAATTGCAAGGACCTTGCAAGTATTTCTTTACCGAAATCTGTTTGCAAAATTGGATATGCCGCTTTTGAGTCATGCATTTTGTTGAAAGAAATCTTTCTTCCAAAGCAGGTGGCAGAGATTTCACCATATTCCTTTTACGATTGTACAGGGATGGTAACAATCTATTATCCTGAGATAGCAGAGGCAGGGATAAATGCATTTCCTGCTCAAAGCGCACGCCTGACCTATTCACTTACTAAACAGGAAGAAATTGCGATTGAGAAAATATATCCGTCAGCAGGGCAAACGGAATTGGACCTGCCGGGGTCGCTCGGTGGCTATCCGGTCACAGCGTGCTCCGAGGTTGCATATGCACAGGCGGCAGGATTAGGGCTGATTGTAAATCATACTTGCCATTACAATGAATTTCATCAATGTACCATTTGTTATACACGGCACCCGGATGGAATTGCACATGTTTATGGAAGTGGTAACACATGTACCATTTGTGGTATTGAGAAGCCTAAGGGAGAGGGTTCCTTACAAATTGCAAATAGTAAGGAGGGTGAGACTATTATTCCGATTCTTTCATCCTCGACAAATGGTACTTTGGATGTGCAGATTTTTTATAAGAAAAAACAAGAACCGGATACAGCTTATACAAAGGAAAAGCCGACTGCAGCGGGAAATTATGTAGCGAAGGCGATTTTTGCGGCCACTCTAACCTTTCAAGAGGTCATTGTCTTAACTGAGTTTACAATCCAGAAAGCAGGTGCTGCTTCCACTGCATTGCCAACGGAGAGTCCATCGGCAACAAAGAAACCAACGGTGACCCAAAAACCGTCAGCATTAAAGCTGTCAAAAACAATCGTTCAGAAGGTAAACAGTCCGGGAAAAAGAAAAATCAGAGTTACATGGAAAAAGACTAAAAATGCAAATGGTTATACTATTCAGGTATCTACAAGTAAAAAGTTTAAGAAAAAAACGACAAAAACATTTAAAGTAAGTAAAAAGACGATAGTATCAAAGACCATAACCAAACTAAAACGGAAACAAAGATATTATATCAGGGTGCGTGCTTATGCTAAATCCGGGAGTAAAACAATAACAGGAGCCTGGAGTAAGATGAAAAAGATAAGAGTTAAGTGAAAGATAAACTTGTAAAAAAGGGTCTTGACAATAAGGTGAAAATGGTATAAAATCACTTTTGTTACATCATAAAGGATTGATGTATGACCCTTATATGCGGGTGTAGTTCAATGGTAGAACATTAGCCTTCCAAGCTAAATACGTGGGTTCGATTCCCATCACCCGCTTACACAGATTATGAATAAAATGAGAAGAGTGCACGAAGGCAAGCCTTGGTGCTTTTCTTTTACTTGAGGGGAATGGAGAATACCATGCTTTTACTAACAGCGATAAATGCAAAATATATTCATTCAAATCTGGCGGTATATGATTTGCAGTCATATGCAAAAAAATATGCACCGGAAGTGGCAGCCCATGTTCACCTGGCTGAATATACAATTAATCATAACCGGGATTTGATTTTACAGAATATTTATGAACAGCAACCGGATACGGTTGCATTTTCCTGTTATATATGGAATATCGAATATGTTTTGGAAATTGCAGAAAATTTGAAAAAGGTGTGCCCCGAGATTTCTATTATAGTTGGGGGCCCCGAGGTTTCTTATGATGCAGAGATGGTATTGAAAAAGCATCCTTTTATTGATTTTGTTATGATGGGTGAGGGGGAGAAGACATTTCTAGCTTACTTACGATGGAAATATAATAATGAAGGAGACTTGCATAAACAAAGAGGCATTGCGTTTCGTATGAAAACCGGTGAAATACGTATAAATCCTCCGGTTGATTTGATGTCGATGGATGAGGTGGCGTTCCCATACAGAGAATTGGGTTCTATGGAAAATCGGATTATTTATTATGAAACAAGCCGAGGGTGTCCGTTTTCCTGTAGCTATTGTCTTTCTTCGATAGATAAGACAGTACGTTTCCGTAACTTGAATAAAGTATTTGAGGAGCTTTTCTATTTTATTGAAGAAAAGGTTTTGCAAGTAAAGTTTGTTGACCGTACCTTTAACTGTCGTCATGAACATGCATATGCTATTTGGAAATTTATTTCAGAACACGATAATGGGATTACGAACTTCCATTTTGAGGTGAGTGCGGATTTGCTGCGGGAAGAAGATTTTGAATTATTTGCCGGATTCCGTCCGGGATTGATTCAGCTGGAAATCGGAGTTCAGTCTACAAATATCGAAACAATTCGGGCAATTCATCGTAAGATGGATTTGGATAAATTGCGTTATGCCGTTGCTAAAGTGCGGCAGAATGGAAATATTCATCAGCATTTAGATTTAATTGCGGGGCTTCCCTATGAGGATTATGAAAGCTTCCGGAAATCTTTTAATGAAGTTTTTTCTATGAAGCCGAACCAATTACAATTGGGATTTTTAAAGGTTTTAAAAGGCTCTTATATGTGTGATTTACAAGATGAATACGAGCTAAAGGCATGCAGTTTTCCTCCTTATGAAGTGCTTTCTACTAAGTGGCTCAGTTATAATGATGTCATTATGTTAAAACGGATAGAAGAAATGGTTGAAGTATATTATAATAGTTTTCAGTTTACGGCATCCATACAATATCTATTGTGCTTCCACAAAACACCATTTGACTTCTTTGCCCGTCTGGGGCAATATTATAAAAAGAATGGTTTTTTGGGTACATCCCAAAACCGCATTAGCCGATATATATTGTTACAGAGATATTTTGCAGATGGATATGGTGCAGATGAACAGCAGCGAGAAGAGTTTTCTGAGGTGCTTACCTTTGATTTTTATTTGCGGGAAAATGCAAAACAGGAACCGCCCTTTGCCAGAGGGATTACCAAAGAAGAAAATTTCAGACTGCATACTTTTTATGATAGAGAAGCAGCAGAACATAAGTATCTAACTTACGGGTATGACGGTATGAGTGGCAGACAGCTGCATAAAATGACACATCTGAGGGAATTTTCTTTGGATATGTGCAAGCTGTTAGAAAGCGGAGTATGCGTAAGGAAAAAGATCTATGCACTATTTGATTACTGTAATCGGAGTGTATTGAACCATTCTGCGAAGGTTATTTACATTGATGAGTCAGAAATAGAAAGCAGGGATTCTTTTGACGAAAAAAGAGAAAGTGAAAGAAGTGCTTGCACTGTTAGATGAGCACTATACGACAGAGTACAAATGTTATCTGAATCATGAGACCCCATGGCAGTTACTTTTTGCCACCATTTTAAGTGCACAGTGTACAGATGCCAGAGTAAATATTGTGACAAAGGACTTGTTTTTGAAGTATCCCACTCTTGAGGCATTTGCAAGTGCAAGTCTTACGGAAATGGAAGAGGATGTACGCCCAACCGGATTTTATAAAAATAAGGCAAGAAATTTGATTTTGTGTGCCAGAAAGTTAGTGCAGGAGTTCGCAGGAGAGGTTCCGCGCACCATTGAAGAATTGACATCGTTGCCAGGTGTAGGGCGGAAGACGGCAAATGTAATTCGAGGAAATATTTTCCATGAACCGAGTATTGTAGTTGACACACATGTAATAAGAATTTCACGTAAGCTTGGGTTCACAAAAGAGAAAGAGCCGGAAAAAATTGAGCAGGATTTAATGAAGATTCTTCCAAAAGAACATTGGATTTTGTATAATATCCAGATTATTACACATGGAAGGGGAATCTGTACAGCACGAAGTCCCCAATGTGAGCAATGTTTCCTAAATCATTTGTGTGGGAAAAAAGCATAGGATATTATTAGCAGTAAGAAGCAAGCGTTTTTCTCAAGGCAGAAATAATTGCCTCTTCTCTTGGGAGATTCAGTTCCTGTACAGATTGAATCAGAGAGGATATTTTTTCCGGTTTATCCTGAGCCACATAAATTTTCGCAAGTCCTTGATAATCCGTAACTTTATGAGAGCCAATCCAAAAGGTTAGCTGATAGACAGCCTCTGCCTGATCCAGGTAATGCTCATTATAATAATGCTTGGCCAGATTTGACAAAGCACCGGATAAGTTGATATAGTTAGTATCGTATTCAGCAAGCTTAGTAAAATTGCCAACACCGTATTCCAGTTTTAAATCGGTATTTGAATACCCGGACAAATCTGCCATTTTATTTTTCAGCAGATTTTGTACTTGCAAAATACATTGCTCAATTTGTTCAGAAGGGTTTTCAATGGTTGGAATCTGTTGTGGATCTAAGGTAATATATTGAATAGAGGATATGTCTTTATTTCTCGTATGGTTCGCGGCTTCTTCGCGATCCCAGAACTGTTTTGACTGGGTTTCTGACAATTTATCATGTTTGCGCTTTTCATACCAGAGCCAGGCACAAAAAATAATCGTACAGGGAATTACAATGAGCATTGTCTCATCCTTTCCATATAAAATAATTCATTAAGGAGGTTTTTCATATGTTTAATCGAAAAAGAAGACAAATGATTGCGTCTGTTATATGTATTGTACTTGTTGCGGCAATGATTATAACAATGGCACTTGCCTATCTAGGCTAAAGTATACAGAAGCATTGAAAAAAAGTCAAAGGTGAAATAAACTTGAGGCTTATTAAAAATTATGTTACAATGAAATTTACCTGCGAACAACGTACATCTTGGAGGTTACTATGAAAAAATTAAAATTTATCATCGGCGGCACGTTGCTGTTTTTATGCATTGTAGTGGTATCCATGTTTTTTGTCGCATATGCCGCAGTCAAGACGGAGGATGGTAAAATTTGCGAAGGAGTTTATGTAGATAATGTATATATTGGTGGTATGACCGATGTGGAGGCTTTAACGGCGATTCAGACATATGTAGATGAACTGGCTGGTCGTTCAGTACAGGTTCAGGTGGCTGGAACGAATCCACAGGTTGTATTAAGTGAATTGGGATTTACATGTGAAGCAAATAATTATGTTGAGCAGGCACTGGAACTGGGGAAAAAAGGGAATATTGTAAAGCGTTTTAAGGAACTGCAGGATGTGAAAAATGAACAGATGCGTTATACCCTTGCTTTTTCAGTGGATGAGAAAAAAGTCAAAAAGTTTGTAAAACAAAATTGTGCCGGTTATACAAAGGCGGCAAAGAATGCAGGTATTAAGAGAAAGAATGGTGTATTTGTCTATACAGATGCGAAGCCGGGACAAAAAGTCGATGTGGCTGAGACGGTAGAGAAGGTGAAGGCAAATATTCTGGAAAATAAGACAGATGCTATTATTAAGGTTGATGCTGTAGTAGTAGAGGATTTACCGGCAGTGGATAAAGAGAATGCTTCCTTGTGTAAAGATAAAATTGGAGCGTATTCTACGGCATATAGCACCGGGGCTGTAAATCGCAGTAAAAACCTTGCGAATGCCGCCAGCCTGATTGATGGGACAGTTGTTTACCCAGGAGAAATCTTTTCTGTATACGAGACAATCTCTCCGCTGGATGAAACAAATGGGTACTATGATGCCCCATCTTATGCAAACGGAGAAGTTGTAGATAGTCTGGGCGGTGGTGTTTGCCAGGTTTCGACTACGCTTTACAATGCTGTATTACGCGCAGAGTTGGAGGTTGTTGAACGAAGTCCTCATTCTATGGTTGTCAGTTATGTGGAGCCTTCTATGGATGCGGCAATTGCCGGTACTTATAAAGATTTTAAATTTAAAAATAATACGGATGCACCAATTTACATTATGGGAGGTGCAAGCGGTGGTACAATATATTTTACCATTTATGGGCATGAGCTGCGTGCACCAGATCGGACCATTTCGTTTGAATCAGAGATTATTGAGACGATTGAGCCTGGTGAGGATAAGGTGACTTATGACAAGACAAAGCCTGAATCTTATTTGTATGTAACACAATCTGCACATACAGGGTATAAAGCAAAGCTTTGGAAGGTTATAACCGAAAATGGAGAAACGGAGAAAATTCAGGTTAACACAAGTACGTACAAAGCTTCTCCCCGTTATGTAATAAAAGGTGCAAAGAAGGACGAAGATAAGGATAAAGACGACGAGAAGGACAAGTCTAAGGATAAAAATAGTAAGGACAAGGGTGCCAAGGAAACAGCTACGCCGAAACCGACCAGAACCCCCAAAGGAGCAAGTGAAGAGGACGAGTGAGGTATGTAAGGAAGAAAGCGTTTCTAAGGTGGAAAGAGAAAGAAATACATTTCAGAGAAATTACAGTTTCGCCTTGGCAGGTTGTATGTATGGGATAACGACGAAATGGTGTTATCCCATTTTGCTTTATAGGAAAACTTCAAGAGTTGTAAAAAAATGGGAGAAAGGGTCGGATTTGTATGGAAATAGGAAAGATACCGGAAAATGTGCTGAAACGTTCCGTTTTTAAGAAATTGACAGTAAAGCGACCGGAGGTGCTTGTGCACGCTGGTGTAGGCGAAGATTGCGGAATCCTTGCGTTAAATGAGGATGAAGCTATTGTGGTCTCTACGGACCCGATTACGGGAACCGCAAACGAAATTGGCAATCTGGCATTTCATATCACTGCAAATGATTTGGCGTCTTCGGGTGCAGAACCGGTAGGGTTGTTGCTGACCATTATACTGCCACCGCAGGCATCGGAGGAAGACTTAAAGGAGATTATGTGCCAGATATCTGCACAGGCAGAAAAGTACAACGTGGAAGTATTAGGAGGTCATACGGAGGTTTCCGATGTAGTGAATCAGATTTTGGTGTCTGTGACCGGGGTGGGAAAGATTAATAAACAGCGAATTGTGAAAACTGGTGGACTCAAGCAGGGGAATGACCTTGTAGTGACAAAATGGATTGGAATTGAGGGAACGGCAATTCTGGCAGCTGAAAAGGAAGAGCAGCTTTTCAATCATTTTGCTATGGATTTTTTAGAGGAGGCGAAAGGTTTTTCTAAATTACTTTCTGTTGTACCAGAGTCAAAAATAGCAATGGAAGTTGGTGTGACTGCGATGCATGATGTAACGGAAGGCGGCATTTTTGGCGCTCTTTGGGAGATTGCAGCCGCTTCAGGTTGTGGTATTGAAGTGAATTTGAAAAAAATTCCGATACGGCAGGAGACAATAGAAATCTGTGAGGTATTTGACCTTAATCCATATCAGTTGATTTCAAGTGGATGTATGCTGATAGGGACGGAACATGGCAATGAACTTGTAGATGCGTTAGAACGAGCGGGTATTCCCGCGACGGTAATTGGACGAGTTGTAGAAGGAAATGACCGGATTATTATAAATGGAGAAGAAAAGCGCTTTTTGGAACCGCCAAAGGCGGATGAATTGTATAAAGCTTTAAGGTGCGAATGTTCTCAGAGCGGAGGAATATTATGAGAGAAGAAATTTTGAAAAACATTTCAAAAGATGGAAAAATGACTGCCTCTGACTTGGCAGCTATGTTGGATTTAGATGAGAAAAAAGTAGCAGATGAAATTTCGGATATGGAGAAGGAAGGAATTATATGTGGTTATCCAACACTCGTGAACTGGGACAAGACAGATTGTGAACGGGTTACTGCCCTGATTGAGGTGAAAGTTGCACCACAAAGAGGTCTTGGCTTTGATAAGGTTGCGGAAAGGATTTATCAGTTCGAAGAGGTTGAAAGTGTGTATTTGATGTCAGGAGGATTTGATTTAACCGTTATTATTGATGGTAAGAGTATGAAAGAGGTGGCTCACTTTGTTTCTACCAAGCTTTCACCTCTGGAATCTGTTTTGAGTACAGCCACGTATTTTGTATTGAAGAAATATAAAGAGCATGGGCTGCCGATGGAGAAGAAAAAAAGTACAGATGAGAGGATGTTGATTACACCATGAGAGATCCATTGTCAAAAAAGATTAAAATGATTAAGCCTTCCGGAATTCGCCGTTTTTTTGATATGGCAAGTGAAATGGAGGATGTTATTTCGCTTGGTGTAGGCGAGCCGGATTTTGATACCCCCTGGCATATTCGTGAAGAGGGAATTTATTCTTTAGAAAAAGGGCGTACTTTTTATACATCCAATGCGGGACTTGGTGAGCTGAAGGAGGAAATTTGTAATTATCTGAAGAGACGTTTTCTGCTCTCCTATTCGATGGATGATGTAATTGTGACAGTAGGCGGGAGTGAAGCGATTGATATTGGAATTCGTGCTATGTTAGACCCCGGAGATGAGGTGATTATTCCGGAGCCCTGTTATGTATCTTATTTGCCTTGTGTACAATTAGCAGATGGTGTCCCTGTTCCAATTGGACTCAAAGAAGAAAATCAGTTTAAGTTGACACGGGAACAGTTACTATCAGCGATAACGGATAAGACAAAGGTTTTGATTTTGCCATTTCCAAATAATCCAACCGGAGCAGTTATGACAAAGGATGATTTGGCGGACTTAGTTGATGTTATTATTGAACATGATCTTTATGTTATTTCAGATGAAATTTATTCTGAATTGACTTATGGTACAGAGCATACTTCAATTGCATCTTTTGAAGGTATGAGGGAACGGACTCTTGTCATAAACGGATTCTCAAAGTCTTATGCAATGACCGGCTGGCGGCTGGGGTATGTTGTCGGTCCACATGTTATTATTCAGCAGATGTTGAAGATTCATCAGTTTGCCATTATGTGTGCGCCGACCATGAGCCAATATGCGGCAGTAGAGGCTTTGCGAAGTGGAGATGAAGAGGTTCAGAATATGAGAGAATCTTATAATCAAAGGCGCCGATTCCTAATGAAGCAATTTAAGAAAATGGGCATTCCTTGTTTTGAACCGTTTGGTGCTTTTTATGTGTTCCCTAATATCAGTCAGTTTGGTATGACAAGCGAAACGTTTGCTCTAAGATTGTTGGAAGAGCAGAAAATAGCTGTTGTACCCGGAACCGCATTTGGCGATTCAGGAGAGGGTTTTCTGCGTATTTCTTATGCATATTCAATCGATAATTTAAAAATTGCATTGGAACGGATACAGAAATTTATAGATAGTTTATAGGAATTTGCTTGATATACATAACGATAAATGGTACTATGTTTTATATAAATGTGAGGGGGAAGAATACATGGCATCGTTAAGTGCTAACCATATAAATCCCTTTTTAATGGCTGCGAAGAAAGTATTTCATGATGTGTGTCTCACAGAGTTACAAATGCAGAAGCCGGAATTAAAAGAAGCTGTTTTTGTAGAAGATTCGTGGGTTATTATTATAGGTGTTACTGGTGAAATGAGAGGACAGGTTTTACTTGGAATGAGTGAAAAAGATGCTTGTGTGGTAGCATCTAAAATGTGTATGACAGAAGTTAAACAGGTAGATGAGTTTGCTTCTAGTGCATTGGGTGAGTTAGGAAATATGATTATGGGAAATGCGGCTACCGTATTTTCATCTAATCATATCGGAATTGATATTACACCACCAACGTTATCACATGGACAAGTTACCTTTAAAGCAAATTATGCGAAAAGTCTTTGTGTACCAATGACTTTTGAAAATAGCAGGATTGAGTTATTTCTGGCACTTAAGCAGGATTGAGCCAGCTAGAAAGGATTTACAGAAAAATGCTTCATATTGTATTGCATGAACCTGAAATTCCAATGAATACCGGAAATATCGGACGGACATGTGTGGCCTGCGGAGCAAAGCTTCATTTAATTGAGCCAATGGGATTTGAGATTACAGAAAAACAGGTGCGGAGAGCTGGACTGGATTACTGGAAATATCTAGATTATACGATATACAAAGATTACAACCAATTTTTGGAAAAGAATAAAAATCCGAAGGTATATATGGCAACAACAAAAGCAAAGCATATTTACAGTGAGGTTGATTATGAAGAAGACTGCTACATTATGTTTGGGAAAGAGAGTGCCGGAATACCAGAAGAGATTCTAGTGGAAAATGAGGAAAGGACAATTCGCATTCCAATGGTTGGGGATATTCGTTCCCTAAACCTTGCAAACTCTGTTGCGATTGTAGCATATGAGGTTCTGCGCCATCATGGCTTCGAAAATCTCAACTGTGAGGGGCATTTGCATCATCTACAGTGGAAATAAGGCTCTTTGTCAAGAGTTGGGGTAAGTTAATATTACTAATTATTTCAGAATGGAAATTGAAGTATGATTTCCATTCTGTTTTTATTTGCAGACCAGTAGTATTCAATTTTTGACAATCACGTAACAAATGAATGAAATAGAATACCAATCGGTGTGTGGTCTGGCACCCTTTACCAGTATGAGAAAAATGCTCATAAAAATGTTT
>CATZVV010000008.1 GCA_958425285.1 uncultured Lachnoclostridium sp.
TTTAGGTAAACATTAAAAAAGCGCATGCGATGCATACGCTTTCTCATAGTGAAAAGATCATAAATTATATTTTCTCATTCGTTTTTCTGCCTCCTTATATACTTTTAAGAATAAGAACGGGAATTCCCGCTCATATTCTTAAAGACATCGTAATATCTCCTCTCTCAGACGGAAGTCCAGTCACAAAGAATTTGATACGCTTTTTTCAGCATATCAAGGTCAAACCAACCGAAATGGCATTCTTCAACGGGGATGCCTAATTCTGTGGACAAACGTTTATATGCTCGCTTTCTGGCGCTATGCCTTTTTTTGGAAGAAGGAAAGTCTTTCCAAAACGAGTCAAACTTATGATGGCATTTCATCTTCCAATTTCTCATTTCCTTGTTAGAGAGGATGCCAAACGCTTCGTTTGGGCGAGGTACGTGTGTACCAACATATGCATGGCAACCTGTACAGTAATAGCATTTTCCAGATCCATAAGATTTTCCATAAACCAGCGTATTGGATGTGAAAACTACTTTTCCACCGCACAGATTACAGACGGTTGGATGTAAATTCATGATTCATTCCTCATTTCTATTTTATTCTTTCATCTTTTTAAAAATTTTATTTTTTGTATCATAATAGTATAATTCATCTGACAGCTGCTCTTCTGGTGCAACAGCCTCTTTGTTTACAGCCTTAATGATTTGTTTTAATTCATCTGGGCTTTCAATGATTGTATCTGGAACCACCAGCACTTCATGGATAGAAGATGGTAGAATGTAATAATTTCCATATACGATTTCTGAACCTATTTTGTCCATGATTCCCGGATAAAAAAGTGATGCTGCCCCATTGATTCCTTTATCATTAGTAACGACAGCCATAAGGATCGTATCGATGAATCTAGCAGGAAACAACGTCATGCTACTTTGAACAGTATCTTTGTACAGCGTTTCAATACAAACCCCATAGTCTTTTAACATTTGATGAGTAACGGTGGCAGATGCCATATCCTGTTCATCTTGTCCGACCAAAATATGGAAAGTTAAAGCTAAGTCTTCTACTGCTATGTATGGAACATTTTTTAAGAAAGCAGCGTTCTTTTTAATGGAAGACACTCTTAAGAACAATTTTTCCTTTATGGATTCATAATCCAAAATGTCAGAGACATCCATTTTTTTTACATTATCAGGAAGAGTTAACAACGTGTTCTCGATGTGTTTCATTACTTCTGTCATATCATGTGCGTGATCCTGATACATTTGTGTCAAATTAATGACTGGGGAAGCAACAGAATCCTTGGGATAAATGGTAAGTCCTGTGTAACAACTGTTTATCTTCCTGTGCTCGATAACCACAACTTCTGCATCTCGATACATTTCTGGTAAATGATCTTTTACCGTATCCTTAACTTCATTTACAAATTCTTCAAAGTTCCTCATTTCTATACCTCCTACTTGTTTTGATGATTAATTTTTGCAAATTCAATATGTACCTTCTTTCAAAAAATTCTTAAAAAAAGCTTATGGGACATCCCATAAGCTTTTCATCATTATTTTTTCCTTGCATTCTGTCCTACTTCGGCATCTACCTTCACTTTATGTACTGCGTCCTCTGGAGATAATCCCCTTAACATCCAACGTATGGCGAATAAGCGGTACGACTCTTTCTCAAACGATGACTCAAGCATTTGTAGTAAATCATTCTCTTCTGCATATTGTATGAGAATGTCTTTTTTCATTGAAGAAAAAGAATCTCTACCGTGTGTCTTCAATACTTGGAAATCTTTAAAGGAACGTTTCTTTTTTTAAGAAAAGCCTCCATGGAATGCTTCCCAGTATCCGTCATACCTCCAGTAAAAGAATGAGAGAAAGTATTTCTTTGGATTCACGTACATTAAGAAAACCTCCTACATTTTATTAAGATTTGCAATTTTTCCATTTCACTGAGCCAACTTTGGAAAGTTGTCCCATTTGCTTTTTGGTTGTTGTCAACTTTTGTCTTAAACATCCGGTATGCATCGCGCATGGAAAAAATCTCTTTTCGTCCATCTTCATAATATGCATACCTTATGGACTTATTATTGATATCCGGCATCGATTACATCACCCTCCCTTTCATTGGTTCTACTGCATCAAAATATGCTCATTATAACGTTCCTTAGAAGCAAGTATTTCATCCTGCCTGTCCTCACTCAAATCAGTGAACAAAGTGATACCAGTATCTACATCAAATTCCATATCAAAGAAATCAATTGGATATCCTTCTTCTTCTCATTGAAAAACCTCCTTGCTTTGATTTAATTACACTCCTAATATGGCATTTCTTTATTCTTTATTTTCGCAAAAAAAATATACCCCGCTCCATGTAAGCGGGGCAGTGATTCCTTATCTAAAAAATTCTTCATCCGGCATATCTCTATACATTTCTTCCGGTGGAACAGAAGAATGTCCATAATTTGGGATGTCAGAATAATCTTTATCCTCATCGATATCCAGATCAAGATCATCGAATTCCTTTTCCGGCTGTCCATCTAATGCCAATTCCTCTGTAGGCTGACATTCGCAGAACTTATACTTTACCGTTGATGATTCATACAATGGGAACTGTTCCCTTTCATAATCCAGAGCAATATCGCGGCATTCCGCTGCATCTTGATAATATTCCTCAACCTTTTCCAAGAATGTGTCAAAATCTTCTTGTGAGAGTGTGTGCGGTTCAGGAATATGGATAGGTTCTGATTCCTGCATTTTATAACTAAATCCAGAAATTTTTTCATCTAAATTCATAAGGTGGATTTCATTTCCATCAGAAGTAGCCATTGCACAGGAATTATGTTCATCAATAAATAAAATTGGTTTTCCATTAAAAATAGTTTGCTGCTCCCCTTCGGATAAAGATCTTATAGGTTCTTCGGTACAGATATCAGAAATGTGTTTAACATCAGCAAACTCACTAGGATCGATATAGCGATGATATACCACTCCATCTGCATGCCGGAAAAAAGATAGTTCTCCATCCTTCGTATGAAGGGCATTCCAGTCAACGGAAGAACGATTTAAGAAATGTTGAAATTCTTTCTTATCTATATTCTGTGCATATGCGATATCCTTCCATGTTTCAGCTATAAACGGGATATCCCTCTTACTATCTCCATCCAGTTCATACATTACATTTTGTCTACGATCAGCCTTAGAAAAATCGCCCTCATGAAACGGAACAACATAAGAATCAATTTCTTTTTTAGGATAATACTGCAAGATCTGTCCGTCTCTACATACCAGATGAGCACTTCCATCTGAAATATCCCCTACCCGGCAATCCATGTAATCCTTCACTGCAGGTGCATATAACGATGTGATAGCAAAAGCCTTTCCTGGCGAGACTTGCCCTGTACTAATTAATGTCTGACGCAAAGCGGTAAGATCATAGTCGGACTGAATTTCTGTATCTACAATTTTCTCTCCCGCAGCGGATACAATGATATGCCCTTGTACATCTTGCTGAATACTTAACTCATCAGAAATCTGAAAAGATGGCGTAAGATTCTTTTCTGCTATTTGGTGTGCATAGGTTGTCACTGGTTCTTTTATGAGCATTTCGAGGTTGTTTGGATTAATGAACATAGATTCCGGAATATTGCCTGCGATTTTTTCACCATTGAAAAACACTGTATACGCTCCATCATTTTCTGTTTGAATATCTACTTCAATATGTTCCGCTCCTGCCCCAATTGGAATCCGTAAGTTTTGCGGCTGCTGACTGATAGCTGCTGCTAATAGGGCAGAATTCATCGCTGCTTTTACGATTCCATTGCCATCTCTGGACAGAAATGCTGAAACAAACATATCAGCCGTTATCTCTTTTCCCTTGAACGGGACAATAAAAGAGTCTTGTCCGTCTTTAAAAGCAATCTTTTCCAGATCCTTTGTGATTTCTGCATCATACCATTTAAGCCGTTCATTATAAAATGATCTGGGTTTGAGTGTATGGATAGGTGAATTATTTTGCTTATCTAAATTGGGGTTATCTTTTTCTTTTTTCTCTTCATCGCTTCTATTTTTCTCTAACTCCTTGCCTTTATTATTCTCTTTTACATCATTGCTTTTTTCTTTTTCGTCAATGTTTTTATCTTTTCGATTTACATTCTTATCTTCTTTTTTATCGACATCTTTCCCACGGATCCGTGAAGCCATAGAATCCTGAACTCTTTCACTCCAAAGGAGATTCCTTACTACAGTACCGATTGCCTGTGAAATAAAGTCTACGACAGCAAGAAAAATGCCCCGGATACCACCAATCACACCATTCTTTGCGGCATGCTCCCGGATATATTCATCGGTTGTCATGTTTTCTTGCGTATCCATATTATCTGTTTGCATTTCAGGAGAGCTATTTTCTTGTTCTTCATGCTCTTGTGAAGCCCTGAAACTAAATTGGTTGTTGGTTGCCATATATATCCCTTCTTTCTATATAATTGATAGCTTTAATGTGTTCGTAAACACAAAAATAATTTAAAAAAAATCCCAAACGGAAGCCCATATTACATTTGATAAAAAAATCATAATTGAAGGAGGATATGATCATGAACAAATTTAAAGTAAATGAAGCGTTGATCCCATATCTCAAAAAGCTTCATGACAGAAAAGGAATAACATGTCAGGTGTTATATGACAATGGCACATGTTACATGAGAACACCTTTATCTGGCAATGCGTTTCACCGTCAAGTTAAAGTGGCACGGTGCCAGAAAAAAGAGAAAGAGGAAGGCTTACTGGTTCCGATCCTTACGGCAGAAACAGCTGCCGATGAAAGAAAGAAAAAGCGGGTACTGCTGAAATATGGTACCCGGACTTATATCCTGCCAGAGCAGGAGTATAAAAAAATAAGTAATTATTAAACAAAATGTTCTAAAGGAGGACACACATGAAAGGATTAGAGATAAAAAAAGAAATGAAAGTATGGAGCAAGCAAATCGAAAGTATCGTAAGTACTTTTGGTGAAAGGGATATACCTGAACACGCTTATATGTATCACACTCATAAGTCTGATCAGGACCTGATCAATCGTTTACTCCACGAAGGGAAAAGATATGCGACTACATTCGATATATCTATGGAGTTGGTCGCAGAATACATCCGCAAAGACTTGATGGATGAAACGGAAAGGGAATGCTTTCTATATGCGCTACTTTATAATAGTAGCCACAATGTAAAAGTGTACCATGATATTTGGACCGATGATATCATTGGGCATGGATACAGCAAGTCTCCTTCCCATAACTGGAAAAATGGACCAATGTATTGTAAAAATATTGGTATCTATGCGGTGAAAGATATTCATTCCCGTTTTGGGTTTTCAATCATATCTGTATACCCAATCTTTGGTGAGGAGGGAGAAATTTAAATCAATATAGAGATGACCATGGGAGTTTATTCTCTTCTGTAGGAGCTATCGCAAATTTAACGCAGGAAAAGGCGAAGACATATTACATACATGGACAGATATACTTGAACAAATCCGATCAACGAACATCCGATCAATTCACACATTTTATCCGGATGGATGGGCATCAGATCATCCTTCCAACAGAAAGCTTAGGTACATTTCTTCCCGCTGTAGCATCAAAAGGACTGGCAATTAGAAAAGCATAAAAAAATCCCCGTTTGTCACAATACAGACGGGGATACAAACTATTCATACGAAATCATTTCTTAAAAAATCTCAAATAACTCAGTAAAATATTCTTTTTAAAGACAACATATTAGATCCGCAATAAAAATCATAATCAGGAGGAATAAAAAATGGCAAAAGAACGAGAAAAAAATGATGTTGTACTTGATTTTCGGAATCTTGACTTCTCAACGATGAAAGAAAAGGGAATACCAGATCCAGATAGAGATGGACAACCATTAAAATTATTAGAATTGTTTGGCGGGATTGGAGCGCCACGAAGAGCATTACAGAATATCGGATATGACCCGCGCTCTATAGATTATGTGGAGGTACTGCCTTATGCAGTTCTTGCGTATAATCAGATTTTTGATTGTGGACCTAAACCGCAGGACATACGGATTTGGGATATGAGCCCGGATATTGTTGTACATGGCAGCCCATGCCAGGATTTCAGCAATGAGGGAAAAAATAACATGAACACTGGGCGTTCAATCTTATTTGAACGCACCCTGCAGATTCTCGACCCTACACCGGCGCATGGAAATCCTGAATTATCCAGGAGGCCAAAAGTCGTGATATGGGAAAACGTGCCTAGATTGCTGTGGAAATTTAAAGACTGTCATCAATATTACGTTGATGTGATGGAAGAGTTTGGATACATATCTTATTCGGATGTCCTTACAGCTTCTGACTATAATATCCCACAGAATCGGGATAGGGTATTCGTAGTATCGATTCTAAAAAATGTTCCAAATGCAGAAAATTTTGTTTTTCCCGAGAAAAGACAACCACGATGGAAGTTAAAAGATTTCATCGACATCTCGGTTGATTTTTCTGCCCCGGAAGTCCAGCTGACTGAACGGGAAAAATCAATACTCTTCCGATTGGAAGACGGAACTTTAGCTGTCAGAGAAGGAACAAAGAAAGGATACAAAGAGATCAATGAATGGCAGATCATCAATCTGAGTATACCAGGATCAAAAAATCGTAGAGGTCGGGTTGGAGACAACGCGAAAACTATCACGACCTCTCCAAGGCAAGCTATTTATTATGATGGTAAAATCCGGATGCTTACGGCAAAAGAATATCTCCGTTTAATGGGTTTTAAAGATATTGATTACAAAAAGATGCGTGCTGCTGGAATTACGGATAATCAGATATGTAGCTTAGCTGGTAACAGTATTTGTGTTCCGGTATTAGAAGCTATCTTTTTACAGCTTGTAAAGTTGGGTATTATAAAGACTCCTGCATAAAACAGATTGAATGGGAAGTGTTGCGAAAACAATGCTTCCTATTTTAATTGAAGTTAAATTAGCTCTTGCATTTCACAGTTATTTACTTTTTTGTTATTTTATAACATTCTTGAAAAGTGGTAAAATAGTGGTAAAAATCCACCTGTAACTTTTCATAAGTAGGTATAATGCTGTATTTTAGAGCAATATAATATGTTGCCGTGGCAGATCGCTAATACTCTAATCATATATATTTACTCCTCATTTAAAATATCACAGTACACTTCTGATACTGTTACTCTCCATTAAATAACAGAAAAATAAACTTAAGCTAAACTGTATCACAGTACATTAGAGTATACCATAATAGTAAGGAAGTGCCAAATGTTTTAATTCCTAAAGCTCTCTTTTCTCTTTCACCTGGCCTTTCTCATATGCTTCTATCAATTCAGCTTCGTCCTCACAGACCATTTCCCCTAACGCCTGAATGACGTTCCATATCCCCATCGCACTGATGTTCTGTCCAGTCATCGCACTGACCTGTGAAGCGCACTCCCTGTAAGACAGTTCCGTGATCCCTTTAAACAATAAGACAAATCTGTATGATTGGAAAGAGGTTTCGATTGAATTGGCCCGGATATTTTCCGGATCATGCCAAGAATCATATTCCAGTGCAGGCCCAAATGCAAAGCCATCAGGATAAAGCCCCAAAAAGAACAGCAAATTTGCATTGGACGCGCCCAAATAAGCCCACCCGATATAGGCAGGAAATCAAAAACTTCGTGGGACAGGATAATAGCACTTACCATAGTCCCGAGCATAGAGAGGAAAAGCAATAGATTTACAAGGGCCTGTACTATGCGGAAAGGCGTATATTTCCCCTTGAATAGATGGCCATGCCACTTAAAATTCAAGACATGATGAAGAATCCAAAGGATAAACATTCCTACTCCAATCCATTCATGAGCAAAATCTCCTGTGAACTGTCTTGCCATCAGCAGCAGGAGCAGTATTGTCATAATAAAATCAATACTGATTCTGGCAATCATCTTTGGATTTATTGTGATCCTCCTTAAAAAAGCCTGCCTCAATTATAAGGCAGACTTTATAAAAACAGTGTTCTTGCTGCCTTAAAGCAATTTAATGCCTGTAATGGCAGTATCTTACAGGTTCACCTTCTAACCCGTTTAGCAGTATCTCCCTAATATTCTTTTCAATCTCATTGGCTTCTTTTATTCAGTTAAAAGTAAACGAGCTACTTGTAACATCAATATTATTCTTGGCTGTACCATCTCCAATTGAATGGTTGTAACTTGAACTAATCATGTTATAGGCAGACCAGTCACCTGGAACCAGAACAGCAGAACTGGAAATTTTGGCTTTAACAGTAAAATTTTTTATACCGCCCATTGACAGTGTGCATGAACTTTCATTCCCTGTATAGGTTATCGCCTTATCATAATCAGACGGGAGACTGAGCACTACTGAGCTGTACAGATTTTTCTTGTTTCCTCATAATAAAAGGCTCTCCTATGAATTAAATTTTATCATAGAAGAACCTCTCAGTTACATATTTACAAAGACTTTTTTCGATTGCTATTGCAACCTTTATGATTCAAAATCAATTAATTCTCTTATGTCGGTCACTTCCAAAGCTTCTGCAATTTTAGAAAGATGCTCAAAGTTAATAACGGTACGAGTACCACGAACGATATCACTAATAGTTGACTCTCGGATTCCAGACAACTCAGCCAGTTTCTTCTGACTGAGTTGTCTATTCTCCAAAGCTTCTTTCACTTTCAATCTAACGACATATTTTTTTTTCATAGTTAGTTCATCCCCTGATAGAGTAATACTGTCATATATGCAAGATTCCAAATATTTGAATCTTTACCCACCGCATTTGGATTGTCACCAATTGCAGAGGCAAAATTCATAATCTGACTCGTCATACCATTCTTGCACTTATCCCATACAGTGATTGGACTTACTCCATTTTTCCATTCATACTTGTTTGTCTCTAAATTCAGAACAACTAGCGATCTAAATGCTGCAAGCGCTGGATAAATCAAACCATCCGGAATCTTATAATAAAGCTCATGGAGACCGAACTTCGACAGTCCAATTACTTTTCCCTGTTTGTATCCAGAATACTTTTTACGACCGTATTTTCCACCTGTCTCATTAAACGCTGTAGCGAACTCCATTTCAATGGTATCATACAAATCAAAAATATCAGGCATGATATTCACATATCTGCGATAAGATTCTGGATCCTCCAAATATAGCTCTAACATTTTTGCTTTAGACGAATACGCTTTGATTGGATGTGTTGTTGCATCAAATTTATCAATATTAAACATATTGATGATAGAAACAATTTCACGTGCATCAATCATTTTCAATTTCTTATTTGTCTCATCATCAAATGCCTGTTGATTCTGTTTAAACGCAATTCTACTAAAAAATGGCATTCCTTCAAGGCCTTCTTTAACCGGATCAAATTTCTGCTGAAGCTCTGCCATAGATTTTTCATCTACCTGAACAGACGTGTTACGTGCTTCTGCCAACTTCTCAATAATATCTTCTACACCAGTCATAACTTCAAACTGAACATACTGATCAAGATTATCATTTCGATGTTCACATACAATTTTATAAGTATGTCCCCCATCAATATTTCCATGAAGCATATCATCAGTAAAATTGATAGTTACTTCTTTTGTTTTATTATTGTATGTACAACTTTTCGCAGAAAGAACAATTCCTCTGTTTTTCAGATGGAAAAATCCATCATTGCTCTCCAGCGATTCCTTTATTGCCTGCGCAACACCAGATGTTAATTTCTGATCACGAGGATTTGTAGCCATTGGTATCCCTTCTGGCACATCACAAACTTTTACGTAGAACATATACTTCTTTGTAAAGTCGTTAAATGGATCGTCCAGCTTACGGAATGAATTTTCTTTCACGTACATTGTTTTTCTTACAGACATATTAGTCCTCCTTATAAAATAAATTTAGATCGACTATCCTACCCGGCACCAGAGCACCGACAGGTTGTTACATTACAACATATTTTCTTTAATATCGCAATTTGATAATATCGCAATATCGTTATTTTGTCAATGTTTTTTTATTAAAAATAAAAAAATTTCCTCTATATTTTTATTAAGCAAAACTTCTATTACATTCTTCATCATTGAATTTTACACAATAAGAGCATCTAATCAATTTATTATTAGCATCAATCATAACGTAAATTCTCATATAAAACAGAGTTCGCCCAATTTTTACGTAATATAATATTTTTCCCTTGCCAAAAAACAAACCTCCACACTAGTAAGTTCTTATATCAGTTTGAAGGTCTACACAAACTTTGGGATACTCCCATTTTCCAACGGAATCACATCCTTAACTACGACTTTTTGGATACTATTTTTGTATTTAAAAATAAAACTAAAGAATAATTTGAGGGCAAACTATGGGTTCAACAATTATGAAAGTTGCAAAAACACCATGCGTTTTTCCACAAAGACGTACTACATTACCGCAAGCCGATATAGATATCAGAAACAAGAAAAAGATTCTACCTTAGCAAATCCTCTTCTACTACCTTCCTATTGATCTGTACTTATAGCATCTTTTTGATTCGCTGTTTCAGTTCCCGCAGCCTGTCAATCTCATCTGCATCGCTGTTGTAATCCTTAGTTATCAGTACAATACAAAAACCTGAAAGATCTTTCTCTCAGGCTTTTTACATTATTTACTATTTCTTTCTTCAGTGTAGTAGTAAATCCGTAACCCGCTCTGACTCTTCTGCCCGATTTGTCGCATTTCAGTTGCTAATCAGCTCACACTCTGTCTCCTGCCGTGGCACACGAAAAGCCATCGTATTATATTTAAAGTCCTCCTGATTTGCGTTAGTTTACCCTGTTTTGCCACAATTTTTCGGGTATGTAGTTTCCACTGAAATTGTTAAATCTATCACAGAGTAGGCAAAACGGGGCAAATTAAAACTGGAAAAAGTAATAAAAACGTAGTAAAAATGGGGGTGTTACTAAGCATCATTATTAGGCATTGGGCGCTTCTTTTTCTTTTTTTACTGGTGCTATTATTTGATAGTTTAAATCTAGTTTTGTAATAGAGTAAACTTTCGATTCTATAATTTCATAATCTTTACTTTTGGTTGTGGGGTTTCTCGTAGTGTTAAATAAAACTATATTTTTCCCAGGCGGATTCAATGAACTGTAAAATCTTATTCCATCAAACCCTAATTCCTTAATAAACTCGCATAAATATTGTGTTGCATAATAGTCATTTTCATTTCCAAAATTTGGAGTAGAAAAGGCAGCTGATATTATACTTAAATCCAAACTTTTTCCTGCTTCCTCTTCAGGATCCACATAGCAAAAATCAAATAATCTTAATGTTTTCAGTATTTTGATAGTTGCTACGCTTACTTCTTGAGTTAAATTAGGCCAAACTTCCATTATTGCAGTTTTTAAGTCTTCCGCAATATATAAATAGCTAATATTTTTAGGATTCGCTCTTCCCCCTGAAGTTTTATCTTTCGGAGGCGCATCTGATTGTTCTTCATCATACCCCCAAAATTTCTTTTCTTTTTTAAATATTAGTTCAATTTCTTCCATAATAGAGTGGCCGTTATTTTCCGTACATAATAGCATTGCCAAGCAAGCTTGCATATCTGACAGATTAGTCAAATTAAAAGAAGATTTTCCATTTTCAATGTCTGGAAAATGCTTTAAAATAATTTGACGTATTTGCTCCAACTCTTCTTTAAAACATTCCCTAGGGGTATTAAACACCCTGACCCTATAATAAACTTCATCAGCATGTATTTTGTAAACTGCATATTTCTGTATTCTTTTCAATTCATCCAAAATCTGACTCTTAGGAAAATACCGATTATTATATTTAATTTCTGTTTCAAATTCTCTCCATTGTCTTTCTGTTTGGTGAAACAGGAAAAATAAAAACATCATCCACTTATTATTTTCATCCATAAATTTACTGTTCTTTCCTCATCCATTACTTTCCTTAGTATATCAAAATATTCCCTCTTTTTTTACTAGATTCTATATGCTAGGTTATGAGAAAAACGCCCTGCCAAAGTAGAGCGCTTTCATTCTTTCCATATTATATTGCCAATTTGCTTTTCCAGTTTTTGAAGGGACAAACAGAACTTTTTCCCTGCTGGTAACTTGTCCGTTGGTTCCAATCGCCAACTTATAAATGGTCATCAATTCACCATTGTTTCCCTATAATCTCACAACTTATTAAATATCCTTTTAGAGTAAAAAGATATCAACAATGAGGCTGTCGCGGCTCCAATCAAAACCACCCATGTATGCATAGTAAAAATGTCAAACAGAACACCGTAAATCGCCTGCCCAATCGGTTGTCCGCACATTGCAATGGAAATCAGTGCTGCCATGATTTTTCCGACTAATTGAGGCGGGGTCTGTGTTTGCACCAGTGTGTAGATTTGAACCATAAAGAGCGTGGAAGCTCCCATAGCAATGAAGCTCATGAAAGTGATTGCCCAATACGATACGATGGCGGGCATATTCAGGAAAAGGGAAATACCCATAACCGCTACGGCAATCGAACAAACCAAAAGCAGCACATACGAATTTTGGATTTTCAGCTTTTCCGATACGATGGCAGTTAAGATTCCGCCGCACAGACCTCCAAGCGCCAGCGCCCCCTGCGTGAAGCCATACATGGTATCAGACATCCCTAATACCTGCGTAATGAGAATGGGAGTTCCAACAATCATCACTGCGCTTAAAACTAGATTGAAGATGGACACCAGAAAAACTACCGAAAAGAAAATGGGCTTTTCTGTCTTTACAAATTGATAGCTTTCTTTCAGATCCATTTCGATTATCTGAAATACACCGACTTCACGCGGGCGTTTTTCGTATGGGATATGAATAAAAATCTCCATGATAGCTGAAAAAGTAAAACACACTGCACTCAAAAATAAAATCGGATTAATCCCCCAGAGAGTAAACATCACGCCACCGATCACCGGCCCCAGCAGTCCGGAAAGTGTATTGACCTGATTGATTACTGCATTTCCGGCCATCAATTTGTCTTTTGCTTCCAGCAGTGGAACGCTTGCTTGTACTGCCGGCTGGTATGTGCCGGATATACCATAGAGTAGCATTAAAACAACGATAAAAAGCGGAACCGTTGGTATCTTTCCCAGCGAAAAATATAATAACATGATAATGGCTGCCGTAGAGAAGTCCAGTCCTACCATTATGTTACGTTTATTCACACGATCAGCCAGTACTCCTCCAGCCATAGAAAGAATAACCATGGGAGCAAATGAACAGGCAGTCACAATGCCAAATAACGTGGAAGAACCTGTTTCCCGCAGCAAATACAGCGGTAAGGCAAAACGTAAGATGGCATTGCCAAAAAGAGAAATGATCTGGCCGATCACCACGAGAGTAAAATCACGTTTGAAAAGTTTTGTCTGCATAAAATACCTCCATTATCAAATTATTAAACCGACCGTCGGTTTGTAATATGTCTAAAATAAACTGCTCATTTAGAGCAGCTCATTTTAGGGAGTCAGTCCGTGTGCTGGGACTTACAATAGCTGATATAGCCCTCTATCATTTCGTCGTCCAAAAGTTGGTGGATACCAACGCCCTCTAACATGTCATTAAATGTTTCGCAACGATTACGCATCCCCACTTTGTCAGTCATACTGACCAACGGATTGAGCCATACATTTGATAAGACCATGATAGCTTCTGCCAGTTCACCGGGATTTGTCGCTTGAATGGAACCATCGTCAATCCCCTGCTGTATGATCGGCTGGATGAACTTTGGAGCAACAATCTGATAGAGCTGGGCAATCTGCATTGCCAGAAAGCGTGGATTATCCAACAAGCATGGCGTAACTGTCAGCATTAAACTCTGGTTGGAGTTAAATAAAGCAGCTTTAAAGATTGCCCGCAGTTTTTCCAGTCCATTCAAGGATTTATCATCCCGTACTTTTGCCAAAGCAGTTGTATTTTCTTCACCGATGCGGTGAAAAATCGCTTCAAAAATTTCTTCCTTAGACGAAAAGTGATGGTAAATTGCACCTTTTGAAAGCTTTGTTTCATTGATAATGTCCTGCAAAGATGTTGAGTCATATCCTTTTTCAACAAACAAATGGGTGGCAGCATCCAAGATTAGCTTCACGGTTTCCTCCGGGTATTTGTTTCTTGCCATCTGACACCTCCATACAAACCAACGGTCTGTATAAAGTATATCAATATCGATTGTTATTGTCAAGCAGGTTATAACTTGAAAATATCTTCTTTTCTACTACTCTCACGCACTATGCCAATATCTTTCCTCTTTCTGTCCCTTGGCGCCAAAAACAGCCTCTGCGTTCCCATCGCTTGCCAGCTGTTTCAGCAGATTCACGGTGTCGCAGATATCTTTCTCTGTTGTCCGCGGATTGATGGTACACATTCTGAGCACTTTCTGTCCATTTAATTCCGTGGTGTAGATCTGCGCGAAACCGCTCTCCGTGATTTTTCTGGATATTTCCTGATTGTACGCATCAATTTCTGCCAATGTCGTGTTTCCATGCGGCACATAACGGAAATTGATGACTCCCAGCTGGGCAGGGGAAATGATTTCCCAGCCCGGGGTTTTCTGGAGAAGTTCTTCTGTCAGTTCTGCCATGGCGCAGCCATGATCGATGACTTCGCCCATGGCGCGGCTTCCCATGGTCTGCAGGGTGAGCCACAGTTTTAATCCGCGGGCCGGACGTGTCAGTTCCGGACCCAGATCCCAGTATTCCACGCCTTCTTCGGAGGTTTCTGCATCTTTTAAGTATTCCGGGTGTGCGGCGAAGCTGTGCACCAGCGTGGATTCTTTGCGTACCAGAACCGCACTGCAGCTGTATGTCTGGAGCATCCATTTGTGGGCGTCCCAGCTCATGCTGTCTGAATATTCTATTCCGGACAGTTTTTCTCTGTATTTTTCTGAAAGCAGTGCGGAGGCGCCAAAGGCTCCGTCCACGTGCATCCACATGTCAAATTCTTTGCAGAGCGCGGCGATGTCATGCATCGGATCCACGCTGCCGGTATTGGTTGTTCCGGCGGAGGCAATAACTGCAAATGGAATCCGTCCTTCTTTCCGATCATTGAGGATGGCGACGCGCAGTGCGGCAATATCCATACGAAACAGCGAATCTACCGGGATAACACGAATCTGGTCTTTGCGGAATCCGATGATATGCAGGCCCTTTGCCACGGACGCATGGGTCTGCCCCGAAACGTAAATGACAGCGCGGCTTCGCTCTTCGTAAGTCAGTTTCTGGTCTCTTGCCGCGGTCAGAGCGGTCAGATTGGCCATGGAACCTCCCGAAACGAACAGTCCTCCGCTGGTCTTCGGATATCCTGCGAGGCCGCACATCCAGTTGATCAGTTTCTTTTCCACCATCTCTGCCGCCGGCCCATTGACCTGGCAGCTGGCATGCGGGTTATAAAAGCCGGTCATGACATCGCCCATCCAAGAAAGCAGGGACGCCGTGGACGGAACGCAGGAAAAGCTGCGTGGATGCTGCCCGAGAATCGTATTGGAATAAATGTCCCGGAGCATTTCGGAATACACTTCCTGTACCGGACGCCCCTCTGCAGGAATCGTCTGCTTCTCGAGATGTTCCAATGTTGTTTCCTTCGCCGGGCGGCATACCGGCTGTTCTTTCATGCCGTCATAAAATGCAACGGCCTGCCCGGTAAATTCCTGTATCAAAGTACCTATCTGTGCATTTTGTATTTCTGTATCTGTCTTCATCTGCAGATGCCTCCTTGACTTTCTTCTGAAAGAAATGGTACCATGAATCGTAGCATTTGCATAATTCATAGTTTTGATGAAAACATTCAATTTTTTTGAACAACAAAGCACGGAAAGGCAAGGAAATGGAAATAAGAAATCTGGTAACTTTTATCCGAATTGCAGAAGTCAGGAATTTTTCCAAGGCTGCAGAGCAGCTGGGTTACTCACAGTCTGCGGTAACCATGCAGATCAAACAGCTGGAAAAGGAACTGCACGCGCAGCTGTTTGAACGAATCGGCAGACAGGTAAAACTGACACAGGCGGGAGAACGTCTGCTTCCTCATGCACTGGATATACTGAAGGCCGTCAGTCAGGCAGAAAATATTGTCCGGGAACCCGGAGACATTTCCGGAAAGATACGCATCGGTACCTGCGAATCCTATGTCATCAGCGTCCTTCCCCATGTGATCATGGAGCTGCAGGAAATCTGTCCCCATGTGGAAGTCAGTACCTATACCGCATTGGTACCGGATCTTTTCAGCATGCTCCGCCAAAATGATATCGATATTCTTTACTTTCTTGATGAGAAAATGTATTTTCCAGAATGGATTAAGGTCTCGGAACAACCGGAAAATATATATTTTGTGGCGTCGGCGGATTCTCCACTGGCCGGAGAAAAACAGATTCCCATAGAACGGCTCCTGCAGGAACCTCTTTATCTCACGGAGAAGGGCATCAGCTACAGGAATCCCATGGAACAGTTTCTTGCGTCAAAGGGCTATGAACTGCATCCCTTCTGGGAAGTGGGCAATACTGATGTCATCACCCGCTTTTTGCTGCAAAACAGGGGAATCTCTTTTCTTCCGGAATACGTGGTACGTGATTACATAAAAAACGGACAGCTGGTTGTTCTTGATACCGAATGCCCCGACATCGTCATGTGGAGCCAGATCGTACACCACCGTCATAAACTGGTGACGCCGCAGCTGCATCTTTGTATGGAACTGATGATGAAATATATGGGACAGAGCGCATATCCCGCGAACTGTCATTTATAAAACGCCCAATGACAGCAACGGATACGCTCTATGCATTTTATTCGAGGGATGACTCAAGGGCAATTCCTTCCTCCGCCGGGCCGTCTATCCGGTTTCCCTTATAATCAAAACGGGAACCGTGGCATGGGCAGTCCCAGGAACGCTCGTCCGGGTTCCATGTCAGCTCACAGCCCATGTGAGGGCAGACGATATCCACCTGAAAGAGCTGACCATCCTCGGTCTTATAAACTCCGGTTTTTCCCTGTGGGGTGTCAATGACGCCGCCATGTCCCCGCGGAAGTTCGTCCACAGTCTCCTGCGGCATATGAAAGAATCGTTTTGTCAGCCCCTTCACGGACTTCCCGGTATCCTCCAGGAGCTGAGGGATTTCCTCGCCGGAGAACCGGGACGGCGCAAATACCTCTGTGTAAGGATTATTTATTCCGCAGATCATATCTTTAAGCAGTATGGCAGATACCATGGCAGAGCTCATTCCCCATTTGCAAAATCCTGTCGCCACGTACCAGTCCGGGCGGTCAGCGGCATATAATCCGATAAAAGGAACACGGTCTGTGGTCATACAATCCTGCGCAGACCAGCAGGCGGCGATACGGCTCTGAAGATACATTTTTCCGGCAGCTTCTTTTAATTTCTCATAGCGTCCTCCCTCCCGGTTCTCGCCGGTCCGGTGAGCCTGCCCGCCGAGAAGAAGATACTGCTTGTATTGTCGGAAGGAAAGAACATCCTCGCCCTCTCCGATATAGAGCCCATCTACCGTTCCGGCGTTCTCCAGAGCGAGCACATAAGAACGTTCCTGATGCATTCTTGCAAAATACATCCCGGGAAAGTTAATAAAAGGAAAATGAACAGCAAAAACAATTTTATCTGCTCTCACACTGCCGCCAGGCGTTTTCACCAGATGTTCCTCCACTTCTTTCACGGGAGTTTCCTCATAAATCTCCAGTTCCTCAGCCAGCGCCCCGATAAACTTCAGCGGATGAAATTCCGCCTGACCGTGGAAACACACGGTGCCTGCGCAGGAGACCGGAAGAGAAATCTGGTTCTCCAGTACAACATCGACACCAAGCTTTTTGGCGGCTTCCACCTCTTTGGCTAATGTATCACCGTCCGCTGAATAAACGTAAGAATCACACTCCCTCAGATCACAGGAGATCCCCTTCTCCCGAATGATTTTTTTGTACTCTTCCACCGCAGCCTGATTGGCCTGCACATATTTCCGCGCTGTTTCTTCTCCTTTATTCTCGATAAATGTATGACAGAACATTCCGTGCTGAGATGTGACCTTTGCGGTAGTATTTCCGGTCTGTCCCCCTCCAATCCGGTCTGCTTCCAGAACAACTGCCCGCACCCCGGCCTGCTTCAGCTGCCATGCGGTCAGTATTCCTGTCATTCCTCCGCCGATCACAGCCACATCCGCCCGGATGTCGCCTTTCAGAGAGGCTCTTTTTCTAATCGTAAAGGTTTTCGTCCATATTGAATCCATTTAATGTTTCCTATGCTTACTATTTAACCGTTTTTTATTTAATATTTCTCATAGGGGACATTTTATGCATGGAATGGGCAGAGGTGTTACTTTAAAATATCCTGATCTCTTTAGCCAGACTAAACGGAATAATCTCTCCGGAAGCAGTTTCTGTATATGCTTTCTCTTCATGCATATATGCAATAATTTCTTTTGCTTTGTAATACTTGAACTTTGCAACTACTTTATCCAGGATTATCTTTTCGTCATCACTTAATATTGAATAATCCATGTTTTTGCTTGGATATATGTGAAGCATCGATCCATAATTATCACTTACTTCTTCCTGGACATTTAATTTTTCAAGATTCATCAGACTATAGTGGCCAATAGGCAATGCTCCCATTGCCTCATGCCTGTATACCATTCCCGTCATGGCAAATCCATTTTTTATATATGCCAAAACATCAGAATACCAAAGCATTTTCATAAGTTTAACTTTATACAAATTTGAAATTTTCTCAGCTAAATAAGATATTATTGCTTCGATTTTGTCAATATCCAGCGTCCGAAAACCATTAGAATCGGAAGGCTCCTCAAAATTTGCATATTCACCTTCCAATGCCCGTCGCGTCAAATATTCCTTACCATAAGCATCTAATTTTTCAATAATCCTGGAATGGATTTCTCTTCTTTTTATATTAGAAAATTTATCCGCATTTTTCTTAAGAAATTCTAATGCCTGAAGCGGATTATCTTTAACCAGACGAAGCATTGTGTCATAAGCTTCATCCTGAATCGCTTTGCTCTCATACCGTGAAATAGTAGCCTCCCCCCATCCAAGCAGTCTTGCCAGATCCACTTGAGACAAGCCATAACTTTCTCTGATAGATACAATCTCATCAGAAGTAAGCAATCCATGTTTTATCCGATAGGCATTACGGGCATTAAGCAGGTTTTCATTTGTCATTGCACCCGTTTCAAACTCATTTTAATCTTCATCAGAATTCGCACAGCAATAAAATCTCTCTTCATATGTTACTTCTTCGTCCTTAAGAGTCATCGTTGTAAAACGTTTTCTTTCTTCGACTTCGTGGGTTTTGCCGCACAGCGGACAATTCATATGGACCTTTTTATGTAATTCCTCCAAAAAATCATTAACTTCCGTCTTTTTCGATTGTACACCCAGTTTGATTGTATTCACCTCCCAAAATTTGCTTACTATCAATTGATAGTATATCAATCATTTGATAGGGCATCAACATTGAAAATGTATTTTTCTTATATCGTGAATCTTTCCTGGACATATGAGATATTTGCTGTCTTCTTTTTCTCTCAAAAACAAAAAAGGAAAAGAAAACGATTTTGTTGATAAATCTGTTTGCTTTTCCTTTATAACCTTTCTTTCTGTTTGCCTTCTTTTTATTCTTAACAGCCTAATTTATGTACTTTATCCCTGCAAATTGGAATATCTAAGCAGTTATTGGATAATTATTGAGTAATCTAATAGTATTTAATAATCTATAATGATATTCATTATGAATTCTTGGTAAAATATCATTCACCTTTGTTCCATTACCAAAAAAATGATTTCTTCCTTTTACTTTTGCTAATCTGCCTTGTGAAATGTCCGGAAAAAGCATAAATCGTTCTACTAAGTCACCTTTTTCAAATCTAATATAAGCTTTTGGATTCAACTCCCATGATCCATTATGCACCACTTCATTTCTCATAGATTCTATCATCCTAACTAAATCGCAATTTTCAAATAAAGATCCTTCGTAACCATTAATAATTAATTTCTTTTTGTCACCCCATAACAATTTAGCACTTTTCATATTTACATATTTAGAAAAATCCTTTTGTGGATTTTGAATCTCAAAGGAAATTTTACAAAGCATATCCAAAATTGAATAGGCTTTAACGAAGTAATTCTCTAACCCTGCAGAAATACTAGCAACATTTTGTGACATAATATATAATGTTGTATTTAGATTATCCACACCTTTGACAGTATTAATATTCGATAGCCTGATAAAGTAATTCACAAAAGCGTCTTCCATTCCACCAAGTAAATTTTGTATAGTTCCAACCAAGAATTGACAATCTACTAAATACAGATGCTTATTGAAATTTGGCATTTCCCGATATTTCTCGTTTCGAATCCATTTGCTAAATAAATCAGCCGTCACTCTACAATCCGAACTTTGGCCAGCATCCTGAACAAAAATAGGCATAGTATATAATTCTTTATAATATTCATCGATATCATCAAAAAATATATCACGTAATTTATTATAGAGAGTAACAAGTTCATCGTCTAATTCATATTTTAAAGAATCCCCAGGATATATAAATCTATCTGGATACTCTTTGCCTAAATCTTTAATATAAAATTCAGTTGTTACTTTTAGAACATCGTTAATGTCACACCTTGTCCCATTGCTATAATATATCACCTGCATCATCTCCCCAAAATAGCTTTACCCCTTTTCAAAATCAATCAAAAGTTCAAAAAATCTATCACCCTCAAGATTAAAATGTCAATTCAGTGTACCTATGTCATCAACCTTAATACAATCTAATATTGCTGGTGCGGCATGCCAACTACCAGAGTACTTCATCATGCTATCAAATGTGCATTTGCTGACAACTTTCTTCAAATCATCTAGGCTATCCACACCAAACAACACCATCATCTTATTACAATATTTTCGGGATTTCATTTTTTCCCATTCAATAGGCATGTTCTTAACATAAACATAACATGTTGGAAACCAATACGCTTTATGCCAGCTCTGTTCATTTTC
>CATZVV010000009.1 GCA_958425285.1 uncultured Lachnoclostridium sp.
AGCAGACCGGTGTAAACTTTAAGGATGTTGCGGGACAGGAAGAAGCTAAAGAGTCATTGACAGAACTGGTGGATTTTTTGAAATATCCTGAGAAGTATCGGAAAATGGGAGCGAAACTGCCAAAGGGAGCACTTTTAGTTGGCCCTCCGGGTACTGGTAAAACCTTGCTTGCCAAAGCTTTGGCAGGGGAAGCCGGTGTGCCATTTTTCTCTCTTTCCGGATCGGATTTTGTAGAGATGTTTGTCGGTGTCGGTGCGTCGCGTGTACGTGATTTGTTTAAGCAGGCAACGAGTATGGCGCCATGTATTATATTCATAGATGAGATTGACGCAATTGGTAAGAGTCGTGACAGTCAGTATGGTGGTGGAAATGATGAGAGAGAGCAGACGTTAAACCAGCTCTTGTCTGAAATGGATGGTTTTGACTCTTCAAAAGGTGTTGTTATTTTAGGAGCAACAAACCGCCCTGAAGTACTTGATAAGGCGTTGCTTAGGCCAGGGCGGTTTGACCGACGGATTATTGTAGAGAAGCCTGACTTGAAAGGCCGCATTGATGTATTAAGAGTACATTCCCATGATGTTCGGATGGATGAAACAGTAGATTTAGAAGAAATTGCGTTGGCAACGTCTGGTGCGGTTGGTGCAGATTTGGCAAATATGGTAAATGAAGCTGCGATTATGGCAGTAAAACATGGAAGAAATGCAGTGAATCAGGCAGATTTGTTTGAAGCGGTAGAGGTTGTATTAGCAGGAAAAGAGAAAAAAGATCGCATCCTTGGAAATGAGGAAAAGAAAATCGTGGCTTATCACGAGATTGGACATGCCCTTGTAACAACGCTCCTAAAGCACTCTGAGCCGGTGCAGAAAATAACAATTGTTCCGCGTACGATGGGTGCACTTGGTTATGTCATGCAAGTACCCGAGGAAGAAAAGTATTTGATGAAAAAAGAGGAGCTTCTGGATCGAATTGTAACATTATATGGTGGCCGTGCTGCAGAGGAAGTGATTTTTAAGTCGGTTACTACAGGAGCTTCTAATGATATTGAAAAAGCAACTGAGTTGGCACGTGCAATGGTAACCCAGTATGGTATGAGTGAAAAATTTGGTTTGATTGGACTGGAACGTGTAGAAAGCCGTTATCTGGACGGAAGACCGGTTATGAATTGCGGTGAGCGGACAGAGAGTGAAGTGGATGCAGAAGTTATGAAAATTTTGAAAGAGTGCTATGAACGTGCTTACAGTCTGGTTGATGGAAATCAAGAGGTTCTTGGGAAACTTGCAGAGCATTTGGTGGAGAAGGAAACCATTACTGGAAAAGAATTTGTTCGGATTTTTGAAGAGATTACGGGAAAGAAATTGAAGCCGAGAAAATCCGAAAAAGAAAGATTGCAGGAATCTGAATCGGAGAACTTAGAGGAAATGGAAGGACAGATTGGAGTTTCAGAAGAGGAAGAAAAGGAACAAGAGGTTGTGTTAGAAAAGGAAAGAGAGAATGAAGTATAAACTACTGGTTCTGGATGTGGATGGAACTTTGATGACATCGGATAAACGAATTACGGAGGTGACGAGAGAAGCAATTTTTGATGTTCAGCGTCACGGTGTTTTTGTGGCAATTGCTTCAGGCCGTTGTACGGCTGGAATTATGCCGACCGCAAAAGCAATTGGACTGGATCAGTATGGTGGCTTTATCGTTTCCTATAATGGAGCCTCCGCTTATAACTGCAAAACAGGAGAGGTTCCGTTTTCTATTTGCCTTCCTATGGAAATTATACCTGAAATCTATGAGTTTTCCAGAGAATATAAAACGGGAATCATGACATATTACAAAAATGTTATTGTGACAGAAAATGAAGCAGATCAGTATATTCAGATTGACGCAAAAGGCTGTAGTATGGAAATTCAAAAAGTGCAGAATTTTGCAGAAAGTGTTATCTATCCGGTCAATAAGTGCCTCTTGACTGGGGAGCCTTCTCACATGGAACGAGTAGAGCCATGTGCAGCAAAGGCTTTTGAAGGACGTCTGAGTGTATATCGTTCTGAGGATTTTTATGTAGAGATGATGCCTCTTGGCGTAGATAAGAGTTATGGATTGGAACATTTACTGCAAATACTTGGGTTGACGAGGCAGGAGATGATTTGTTGCGGAGATGGGTTTAATGATATATCCATGATTAAGGGGGCAGGCTTAGGCATTGCGATGGCAAATGCACATGAGGCAGTCAAAAAGGAAGCAGATTATATTGCTCCCGGATGTGACGAAGATGGTCTTGTGGATGTCATAGAGAAGTTTATAAAGGACTGGTGAAGATGCTATGGCGAATTTGGAAGAGGATTTGAAAAAGCTGCCGGCTAGACCGGGCGTATATTTAATGCATGATAAGAATGATACCATTATCTATGTAGGAAAAGCAGTCAGTTTGAAAAACAGGGTCAGGCAGTACTTTCAATCGAGTCGGAATGTTACGGCTAAGATTCAGAAAATGATTGACCAGATTGCCTACTTTGAATATATAGTTACAGATAGCGAACTGGAAGCACTCGTGTTGGAATGCAACCTGATTAAAGAGTATAGTCCCAGATATAATACAATGCTTAAGGATGGGAAGTCCTACCCATTTTTGAAAGTGACGGTTTCGGAAGCCTACCCAAGGCTTCTTTTTGCACGTCAGATGAAGAGGGATGGGGCCAAGTATTATGGACCATTTACAAGTGGGAAAGCGATACGGGATACAATCGATTTATTAAATAAGATGTACCACTTGCGGCATTGCCATCGTGTTTTACCCAGAGATGTAGGGAAACAGCGTCCTTGCCTGTATTATCAGATGAATCAGTGTAAGGCTCCCTGCCAGGGCTATATTTCTCAGGAAGAATATCGCAGGAATTTTGAAAAGGCAATGCAATTCCTGGAGGGAAATACAAAAGCAGTTATGGATTTGCTAGAAGAAAGGATGAAAGAGGCAGCTGCTAAATTTGAGTTTGAGGAAGCTGCTGTTTATCGTGATATGATGGATAGTCTGGCAACTGTGACACAGCGTCAAAAGATTACCTCAAGTGAAATGGAGGACAGAGATATTATCGCCATGGCAAAAGAACAGGATGATGCGGTGGTACAGGTGTTTTTTATCCGAAATGGCAAGATTATCGGAAGAGAACACTATTTTTTGACAGGGGTTGCGGAAGAGACAGATGCTCATGTTTTATCGGAGTTTATTAAGCAGATGTATGCAGGAACTCCATATATTCCAAAGGAGTTGTTTGTAGAAGCGGAGATAGAGGATCAGAAGACTATTTTAAACTGGCTGTCAGAAAAAAAGGGGAAAAAGGTTTATCTGAGAGTTCCTAAGAGAGGAACAAAGGAACGCTTAGTCGAATTGGCTCAAAAAAATGCAAAACTTATTTTGGAACAAGATAAGGAAAAATTGAAGCGGAAAGAACAAAAGACGACAGGTGCTATGTCTGAACTGGGTCAGTGGCTGGGACTGGAAGTGATCCGGGTAGAATCTTTTGATATATCTAATATCAATGGTTTTGAAACGGTTGGTTCTATGGTTGTTTATGAAAATGGGAGACCAAAGAAAAATGATTACCGAAAGTTTCGGATACATGGGGTCTCGGGACCAGATGATTACGGAGCAATGGAAGAAATGCTCACAAGACGTTTTACACACGGCAGACGTCATGAAAACCGGGATGAGATGGATTCCTTTAATATTATGCCGGACTTAATTTTAATGGATGGTGGAAAAGGACAGGTCAATGTATGTGAAAAGGTTTTAGAGAATCTTGGAATTGACATCCCGGTATGTGGCATGGTGAAGGATGACAGGCACCGTACCAGAGGATTGTACTATCAAAATAAAGAAATACCAATTGATACTCATAGTGAGGGATTTCGTTTGATTACAAGAATTCAGGATGAGACTCATCGGTTTGCGATTGAATATCATCGAAGCCTGCGGAGTAAAGGACAGGTTCATTCAGTATTGGATGATATTGACGGAATAGGACCTGCCAGACGCAAGGCGCTGATGAAGTATTACAATTCTATAGAGCAGATGAAGGAAGCGACGTTAGAAGAATTAAAAACAGTTCCTTCCATGAATAAGCAGGCAGCTCGGGCAGTTTATGACTATTTTCGTAAAAATAAATGAGAGGGGTATGCAAATGGAGGAACATGAAAAAGAATTTCTACCAATTTCGAAAAAGGATATGAAGAAGCGTGGATGGAAGCAATGTGATTTTGTTTTCATTATTGGGGATGCATATGTGGATCATTCTTCCTTTGGACCTGCCATTATCAGCAGGCATTTGGAGGCAAATGGATATAAAGTGGGGATTATTTCCCAGCCGGATTGGAAAAAGGATGAAAGTATTGCAATCCTTGGAGAACCACGGCTGGGATTTCTTGTTTGCAGCGGAAATATGGACTCAATGGTAAATCATTTTACTGTTTCCAAAAAGAGAAGAAAACAAGATGCCTACACACCGGGGGGTGAGGCGGGAAAGCGCCCGGACTATGCAGCAGTAGTTTATTGTAACCTAATCCGTAAAACGTATAAAAAGAAGCCTATTATTGTTGGCGGGATTGAAGCAAGCTTAAGGCGGCTTGCACATTATGATTATTGGTCGGATAAAGTAAAGCGGTCACTGCTTCTCGATTCTGGAGCAGATTTAATCTCCTATGGAATGGGAGAACGGAGCATATTAGAAATTGCGGATGCTTTGGAGAGCGGGCTTGATGTAAAGGATATTACCTTTGTGTGTGGCACCGTATATAAGACAAAAACACCGGACGATGTTTATAATGGTATATATCTTCCAACATTTGGGGAAGTCTCTGCGATTCGTACAAAATATGCAGAGAGTTTTATGACGCAGTACCGGAATACGGATGCATTTTCTGCCCGGCCTTTGATTGAACCATATCCGAATAAGATGTGGGTTGTGCAAAATCCTCCTTCCAAGCCACTTACTACAGAAGAGTTAGATCATATTTATGAATATCCTTATTGTCAGACATATCATCCCTCTTATGAGGGAAAGGGAGGTGTCCCTGCAATTCAGGAAATCCAATTCAGCCTGACAAGCTGCCGTGGGTGCTTTGGCGGGTGTAACTTCTGCGCATTGACGTTTCATCAGGGAAGGGTTGTTCAGGCACGAAGTCATGAAAGTCTTTTACGAGAAGCGGAAGAAATGACGAAGAGAAAAAATTTCAAGGGTTATATTCATGATGTAGGAGGCCCGACCGGCAATTTCCGTGCTCCGGCTTGTGAGAAGCAGAAAGTGAAAGGCGCTTGCCCGGACAGGCAGTGCCTCTTTCCTAAGCCATGTAAAAATTTAGAGGTAAGTCATAGTGATTATTGTGATTTACTTACAAAGTTAAAAAAGCTTCCGAGGGTAAAAAAAGTATTTGTTCGTTCCGGGATTCGGTTTGATTATGTGATAGCTGATTCAGATAACCGCTTTCTGAAACAATTATGTCAGGATCATATAAGCGGGCAATTGAGAGTGGCACCGGAGCACGTATCAGACCCTGTTTTATTTGCGATGGGAAAGCCATCCCGGCATGTGTATGACACTTTTTTAAAACGATATAAGAAAGCGAATGATCTAACGGGAAAGAAACAATATATTGTACCATATCTGATGTCTTCCCATCCAGGTTCAACGTTGAAAGAGGCTGTAGAATTGGCGGAATATGTAAGAGATTTGGGTTATATGCCGGAACAGGTTCAGGATTTTTACCCGACGCCTTCTACTATTTCAACGTGTATGTATTATACCGGACTTGATCCACGTACGATGAAGCCAATTTATGTACCCAAATCACCACATGAAAAGGCATTACAGAGGGCATTAATACAGTATCGGAATCCCCAATACTATGAATTAGTGAAAGAGGCTTTATATCAGGCGGGTCGGCAGGATTTAATCGGATTTGATAAAAAATGCCTGATCCCCCCGAGAGCAATAACAAGGGGAAGGACAGTTTCAAAAAGCATGGGGAATAGCAGAAAAGGAAGGAGGAGAAAAAGAAAATGATTCAAAGTATTATGCCGTATTTCTGGCTATTTATCATTTATTCCTTTACCGGGTGGTGTATTGAGGCAGTAGAAACATCAGTAAGAGAAAAAAAGTTTATTAACCGGGGGGTATTAGATGGACCGATTTGTCCGGTTTATGGAATTATTTTTGTTATGATTCATATTTTTTTGCGTGAATTGTCAAATCGCTTCCTTTTTCTTGGGCTGGGAAGTGCTGTTCTGGCAATGGCAGTTCTGATTTTGACCGGAAGATTTCTCAAGGCAGTTCTCGGTAAGAAATGGTGGGATTTTTCAAAATACAAGTATAATATAGAGGGATATGTAAAACCGACCTCTGTTGTTTTTTTTGCTTTGGCAGGCATATTCAGTGTTAAGTTTTTGAATCCATTGCTGATGCAGATGTATAGCTGGTTACCGTCTATTGTTATGACTGGTCTTATGCTGGCGGTATCTGTCATTGTCGGTTTAGATATTATAAGTACGTATGCGGTATTGTTAAAGTGGAAAGGTGGTAAAATTCCGGCAGCAGCTGTAGCAAAAGATTTGCAGGGAGTGACAGCAAAACTGGGAAACCGAATTTTTTATCACGTACAAAGACGTGTTCACAAAGCTTATCCTGAGACAAAGGAAATGCCGGTTTCGAAACCTGACGATAAAGTATTTGCCTCGGGTTGCGGATTTTATAAATTAGTGTGGCTTTTTTTCATCGGAGCCTTCATGGGTGACATCATCGAAACTATTTTTTGTTATGTTACAATGGGAGAGTGGATGAGCCGAAGCAGTGTTGTTTATGGACCATTTAGTATTGTGTGGGGGCTTGGGGGAGTTTTGTTGACTTCCTTGCTTTATCGTTTAAAAGACAGAGAAGACCGCTATTTGTTTTTTGCAGGAACATTGGTTGGTGGAGTGTATGAATACATATGCAGTGTGTTTACAGAAATTGTTTTTGGAACAGTATTTTGGGATTATAGTGATATTCCATTTAATCTAGGAGGCAGAATTAACCTGTTATATTGTTTTTTCTGGGGATTTGCAGCATTGACTTGGATGAAATGGATATATCCGAAATTATCTGACTTGATTGAAAAGATTCCTAAGAAGGCGGGACGAATAATAACCTGGATGATGATTATATTTATGTTGATTAATATCGCTGTTTCTACTGCTGCAATGGCACGCTATGATAAGCGTTATAATGGACAGGCTCCCGAAAATGAAATGGAAAAATGGCTAGACAGACATTTTGACGACAATCGGATGAGGAAAATATACCCAAATGCCATAAAAACCTCTTGACTATGACGTAACGTCATGGTTTATAATAGAGACAATAAGGAGAAGTTGATGAGTGATAGAAAGTACAGAACCGGAGAATTTGCAAAAAAGGCTGGCGTATCTGTCAGAACGGTTCAATTCTATGAGAAGAAGGGACTGATTCAGCCAAGTGAAATCAGTGATTCCGGATACCGTTTTTATAATGAAGCTGAGTTTGCAAAGTTACAGAGGATTCTGACTTTGAAACTGCTTGGGTTTTCTTTGGATGAAATTAAAGAGCTTTCTATGAATGAAGAGGATACGTATTCTATCCAGCACTCCTTTCAGCTTCAGTTGGAGCTTGTCAGAAAACGAATCCGGCACTTGCAGATGGTGGAGGCATCGATTCAGGAAACATCTGATTTATTTCAGAGAACAAATCGGATTGATTGGGATGGACTTATAAAGTTAATTCGGGTGATTAATATGGAGCATGATTTAGCAGGGCAATATAAGAATGAGAAAAATACGAGTATTCGTATTGCTTTGCATGAACGCTATTCGACAAATCCTCAGAATTGGTTCTCCTGGCTGTTTGATCAGATTCCGGAGAAATATTGGAACCGTGTCTTGGAAGTGGGGTGCGGGAATGGTGCTTTTTGGAGTGTGAATGCGGGACGAATTCCTACGGAAGCACAGATTGTTTTATCCGATATATCCTCTGGTATGCTTGAGGATGCAGGAAAAAATCTGGCGGGGGAAGAGCAGATACAATATCAATTGTTTGATTGTCATGATATACCTTATGGGAAGGATTCTTTTGATTTAATTATAGCAAATCACGTTCTCTTTTACTCAAAAAATATAAAAGCTGCTTTGTCTCAGATTCAGCGGGTAATGACAGCAGATGGTATGTTTCTCTGTGCTACTTATGGCAGTGGGCATATGAAAGAAATTGAGTTAATCTGTAAGGAATTTAACCCGAAGATTTCGTTGTCACCAGTTCGTTTATATGAAATATTCGGATTGGAAAATGGCGGTGAAATATTAAAAGAATTCTTTCATCGGGTACAAAAAAGGGAATATAGTGACATGCTTATTGTAACAGAAGCACAGGATTTATTGGATTATATTATGTCCTGCCATGGCAATCAGCAGGAGTTCATTATGCCTTATTATGAGGAATTTAAAAACTTTCTTGAGAGAAAAATGAAAAGATGGGGAAATCTAAAAATAACAAAGCAGGCAGGTGTTTTTCTCTGTCAAAAATGAAAGGATTGAGAGGTATGAAATTTTTAGTAACAGGAGGTGCCGGTTTTATTGGTGGAAATTTTGTGCATTATATGGTGAATCGTTATCCTGAGGATCAGATTGTAAATCTGGATTTGCTGACATATGCAGGAAATCTTGAAACTTTGAAACCGGTTGAGAATAAACCGAATTATACATTTGTAAAAGGGGATATTGCGGATCGTTCTTTTATTATGGACTTATTTGACAGGGAGCAATTTGACATCGTAGTGAATTTTGCAGCGGAAAGTCACGTAGATCGTTCGATTACAGACCCGGGCATTTTTGTCCGTACGAATGTTATGGGGACGCAGGTTCTTTTAGATGCTGCGAAAGAATACGGTGTGAAACGGTTTCATCAGGTATCTACAGATGAGGTGTATGGGGATTTGCCGTTAGACCGTCCGGACTTATTTTTTACTGAGGAAACACCCTTGCATACATCAAGTCCATATTCTTCCAGTAAGGCTAGTGCAGATTTATTCGTGCTGGCATATTACCGTACCTTTGGACTACCAGTCACAATTTCCAGGTGTTCTAATAATTACGGACCATACCACTTTCCGGAAAAGCTAATCCCGCTCATGATTTCTCGTGCGCTGGCAGATGAATCACTTCCGGTATATGGAAAAGGAGAGAATGTAAGGGACTGGCTTCATGTAGAAGATCATTGCAGGGCAATTGATTTAATTATACGCAAGGGCAGAGAAGGTGAAATTTATAATGTAGGTGGGCATAATGAGCGCACGAATCTTGAAGTGGTAAAGACAATTTTAAAAGCACTTGGAAAACCACAGAGTCTGATTCATTATGTAACCGACCGTCCAGGACATGATTTACGTTATGCTATTGACCCTACAAAACTGGAACAGGAATTGGGGTGGAGGCCAAAGTATCACTTTGATACCGGTATCAAAATGACAATTCAGTGGTATCTTGAGAACAAAGATTGGTGGAGACATATATTAAATGGTGAATACCAAAATTACTTTAGTAAAATGTATGGAGAACGGTTATGAAGATTTTAGTGACGGGTGTAAATGGTCAGCTTGGATATGATGTTGTCCGGGAATTGAAGAAGAGGGGACATGAGCCAATTGGCGTAGACATCGAAGAAATGGATATTACAAGAAAAGCTGAAGTAGAGAAGGTTTGGGAGAAAGTACAACCAGACGGTGTTATCCACTGTGCCGCTTATACAGCAGTTGACCGGGCAGAGGATGAGGAGGAGTTATGTCGTGAGGTAAATGCGGCAGGTACAAGAAACATTGCAGAAGTATGTAAGAAGAATCATGGTGTGATGATGTACATTAGTACGGACTATGTCTTTTCAGGGGAGGGAGAGAAGCCCTGGCGGCCAGAGGATGAAAAAAATCCGGTAAGTGTTTATGGACTTACAAAGCTTGAGGGGGAACAGGCTGTTACAAGTCTTTTGGATGAATATTTTATTGTGAGAATATCTTGGGTATTTGGAGAGAATGGGAAAAATTTTGTTGATACAATGCTTCGGCTTGGCAAAGAAAAAGAAGCGGTATCTGTTGTGTGTGATCAGATTGGTTCTCCGACATATACGTATGATTTGGCAAGACTTCTGGTTGATATGATGGAGACAAAGGCATATGGTATCTATCATGCGTCCAATGAGGGTGTTTGCAGTTGGTATGAGTTTTCAGTGGAAATTTTTAAATGGGCAGGTATGGATGTAAGAGTTGAACCAATTAAGAGCAGTGAATTCACTGCGAAGGCAAAACGCCCGATGAATAGCCGTATGAGTAAAGCGAAGTTGACTGAAAATGGATTTCAGCTTTTACCAACATGGCAGGATGCAGTCAAACGATATATAAGGAGGTAAATGATTTATGGGGTTGAAAAGTAAGATCGGTCTTTGTATTGCGGGAGGTATCTGTTTGATTGGGTTGCTCCTATGGGCTTTTTTATTACCGACAGGAGAGCCACAGATAGAGCAGACAGATGCAGAAGGAGGGAAAACAGCTGTTAGTCAGGGTGCGGTTATAGAAGATTCAGGCTGGCAGGACATTTCTTCAGTGACAGAAGGTGCAGTTTCAGAAGCTGCAGTATCAAAGGATACGGATAAAAAGAAGACAGGGAAAACATCTGGTGATAAAGCAAAAAGTTCAGAGGAGCCAAAACAGAGTACATCATCAGCGGGTAAAAAGAATTCGGGAACAAAAACTAAAACTTCAAAGAAGACAAGTAAGAAAGGGAAGACCACGAAAAAAACAACCAGTTCAAAACAGACTGGAGCAACTCAGACGGAACAGGAAACCGGCCAGTTATCAACTACTAATAGTATACACAAGACGGTTGTCTCAGACTTGACTATTACGTCAGGAGAGGCAGCATGTGAAGTGTCTGGTTCTGTAGCTACGATTAGGAAAGCCGGAACGTATACATTGACAGGAACGATAAGTGATGGTCAGATTATTGTAGACACCGAGAAGACTTCAAAAGTTACCCTGGTTTGCAATGGAATGTCGTTGAATTGCAGCAAGTCAGCTCCATTATATATAAAAAGTGCAGATAAGGTTACGCTGGAGCTTGTCTCCGGAACAAAAAATAGTATTACTGACGGAAAGACATATACATTTGCGACGGCAATAAAGGAACCAGATGCAGCACTTTACAGCGAAGATGATTTGACAATATGTGGAGGCGGAACACTGATTGTAAAGGGACAGTATCAGGATGGTATTGCAAGCAAGAATGATATAAAAATTGAGCAGGGAAGTGTTCAGGTATCAGCAGCCGATGATGGAATTCGGGGAAAAGATGGTATTGAGATTTCAGGCGGGAGTGTAAATGTAGTTTGTGAATCACATGCTTTAAAGACGACAGAGACTTTAGATTCACAAAAGGGTATGATAAAAATATCCGGTGGAAAAGTGAATTTGGATGCTGTGGGTGATGGTATACATGCAACAAATCAGATTCAGGTCATCGGTGGAAGTACATATATTGACGCAAAAAACGATGGTATTGATACCGATTCTTCTTTTTTGATGAGTGGAGGAAGTTTGACAATTGATGGTCCAAAGAGTGAAAACCATGCAATATTTGCATGTACGAATGGCACAACTGTAAATGGAGGCACGTTATTTGCCGTTGGCAGTAGTGCCATGGCAAAAGAAATGGGATCATCAAGTCGCCAAAAATCCTTATTTTACAAATATAGTCAGGAACAGGCAGCAGATACAACTGTTAAATTGCTTAATTCATCCGATAAGGTACTGTTTCAGCACAAGACAACGAGAAAATATCAATGTGTGGTTTATTCAGCTCCGGATTTAAGCAGTGGAACCTATTCCGTATATTGTAATTCCACGAGAATTGCAGAGTGTAGAGTCGATTAAATGAGGAGGTGATTAAAATTGGCACAGTCCTATGGCAATATCTTTCAACGGGTAGAAAAAAAATATTTATTGACGCAGGAACAGCATAATCAGCTGCTGGATGCATGGAAAGAGTATCTTGAGCCGGACCTGTTTCCACACAGTAAAATTTCCAATATATACTTTGATACGGAAGATGATGAATTAATAAGGAGATCTATTGATGGACCAAGGTATAAGGAAAAGCTGAGGCTTCGTACCTATGGAGAGGCAAGTTTAGACGGAGCGTCTTTTTTGGAAATTAAAAAGAAGTATAAGGGTGTTGTTTACAAACGTAGAATAATGCTTCCTTTAAGAGAAGCGAAGGCTTATTTGGAAGAAGGGGAATATCCGGATGAAGACAGTCAGATTTTACACGAAATTGACTATTTTTTGAAATGGTATCATCCAATACCAAAGCTGTTTTTGTCATATGAACGGGATTCTTTTCGAGGCATCCGGGAGGATGAAGTAAGAATTACGTTTGATACAGATATACAAAGTCGCCGGGATGAGCTGCAATTGGAAAAAAATCTGGGTGGAAAGCCTTTAAATAATGAAAACTTATGGATTATGGAAGTGAAGGTACCGATGGCTTATCCACTTTGGCTGACAAATGTTTTGGCTAATTTACATATTTACCCGACATCTTTTTCAAAGTACGGTCAGGTTTACAAAAATGAAAGAAAATCTACTTGTAATATAACTGACTAAAGAAAAAAACAGTTATTGTGTACGCACGCCGCATACCTGTTTTCTGAAACTGCGTGCGAGAATGGAGAAACGAAAGAATGGTTACTAGTATTTTTCAAAATGGGATGAATTCACAGGCAATGTTAATTTGCATGGGCATTGCTCTTTTATTGGGGGCAATGATTTCAGCAGTGTATATGTTTTCTGGTCCATATACGAAAAGCTATATTGTAACTCTTGTTATTTTACCAGTATTGGTACAGGCAGTTATTATGCTTGTAAATGGGAATCTGGGTGCCGGAGTTGCTGTCATGGGAGCCTTTAGCCTTGTGCGGTTTCGTTCGATTCCGGGAACGTCAAGAGAAATAAGCGGAATCTTTTTTGCTATGATTATTGGTTTGGCAACTGGTATGGGATATGTTACATATGCGGTAATAATTGCTGTACTTGTAAGTATTCTAATGGTGATTACAGGAAAAACAGGTTTTGGCGAAGCAAGCAAGCAGCAAAAACAGCTTCGTATATTAATTCCGGAGAATTTGGATTATACATCAATTTTTGATGATCTAATGGAAAAGTATACAAGCAAGTGTGAATTAGAGCGTGTACGAACAACAAACCTGGGGAGCATGTATGAACTCAGTTATTTAATTGTATTAAAAGATGTAAAAATGGAGAAAGAGTTTATTGATGAACTGCGTTGCAGAAATGGAAATCTGACAATTATTTTAGGGAGGGTGCTTTCAAACCGCGAAGAAATGTAGAAAAAAGTTAACGCTAGGATACAGATCCTAGCGTTATTTTTCTCTGTACAGGCAATACTACCTACTAATTTTTATGAATGGGACAAGAACTTTCTACTAAGTTCTTTGGTAGTAAAAGCGGCGTATCATCGGTCAGTCCTGTTTCGTCTTTTTGCAAATAAACTTTTGTAATAATCTGAGTATTTGGGCAATGCTCATTAGCAGGCAACCCACTGTTTTTGCAAATACGGCACTGAATATGACAGTCGCAGCTTTCTGTCGGTACATTTCCGAGTGAAAAGTATTCTTTTTTCATGCATGAACCTCCAACGGCCTGGTCACATAGGTCTTTGATTGCAAGTTTTCCGCATTTTGTACAGATAAGGGCACTTGTAATGCTATCTGGTTTTTCAAATGCGCGCTGTGCCTGTTTTTTACTTATCTTCTCCATAATTGTACGCCATATTACTTTATGAAAGGTTGTATTGGTTAGATATTCATTTTGATCATCTCCGCCCCATATGCCTGCCGTAAGATAAGGAGTGTAGCCGACAAACCAAATATCTTTATTATCTGTTGTTGTCCCTGTTTTTCCGGCAACAGGCATTTTCACAGTCTGGAATGCAAGCATTGTTCCGGTTCCTTTTTGCACAACATCTTTCATTGCATCTGTCAGTAACCATGCAGTAGAATCTTTCATAACTCGTTTTGGGGAATTTTTTTTCTCTAATAAAACATTTCCATCATGGTCGAGAATTTTTGTGTAAAAACGAGCTTTGTTATACATTCCGTTGTTGGCAATAGATGCAAAAGCCGTAGTCAGCTCCAGGTTGCTTACGCCTTTCGTCAATCCTCCAAGTGCCATTGGAAGAGCAATATCGGTATAAGTTTTTCCCTCACTTGTCATGTTTTCTACTAAGGAAGTAAATCCGAGATTTAGCAAATAATCATAACCTGTTTTAGGTGTAACCTGTTCCAGTGTTTTTACGGCAATAATGTTCATAGAGTTTGTGATAGCTTCCCGGATGGAGGAAAGACCCCGATAGCCGGAATACCAGTTTTTTACGGCACGCTTTGTACCTGGATAATTGTATTCGGAGTCATCCAGGACGGAGGCCAATGTCATACCAGATGTATCAATTGCGGGTAAAAAGGCACCAAGTACCTTAAAGGTAGAACCGGGTTGCCGAAGGGAGTCTTTTGCCCGGTTTAAAGTACGGTTGCCGGTTTTGGTTCCACGTCCTCCGCTCAGCGCCTTGACATTACCGTTGCTTTGATCCATCAGTACAAAAGAGGTTTGAGGCTGAATCGTAAAGTTTTTTGCTTCACCTGTTATTTTTGAACCTTTTTTTAGCATTGCCTGTTTGTATTGCTTAATATATTTATTGGCACTCTTTTTATTTGTATAGTAGAGCTGAAAGGGAACCCCTTGTTGGGAAAAATATTTTTGCATTGTTTTTTCGTTGTAGTGAACTTCCTTCCCATTTTTAAGTAAGATGGAAAGTCGGTATGTCAACTGGTATTTGGAATCTGCCGGATAGAAGGAAGGGTTATTGATAACACGGTCAACAATTTTTTGCATATTGCGGTTCTGGGTTGTATAAATCGTCAAACCACCACGGTATAAAGCATTATAAGCTTGTGTTTCTGTATATCCTAATTCCTCTTTTAAGTCTTCCAATACTTGATCAATAACGGCATCTGTGAAATAAGAGTTTACGGAGTCCTCTCTCTTTTCTTCTGTCTTTTTGTTTATGAGTTGTATTCGTTTATAGACATTGTCATTGAGAGCCTCTTCATAAGCTTTCGCATCAATATACCCCTGTTCTTTCATATAAGCAAGAACCGTAGCACGTTTTCGGCGGTTCTTATCCGGATGGGTAATTGGGTTATAGGCAGAAGGATTCTGGGTAATTCCAGCCAGCACAGATGCCTCGGAAAGCGTTAATTTTGTCACAGATTTTCCAAAATACCGTTTCGAAGCGGCTTCTACCCCAAGAGTATTTTGTCCCAGGTTAATGGTATTCAGGTAATACTCCAGAATCTCTTCTTTTGATAATTTGTCCTCCAATTGAATTGCCAAGTATTGTTCCTGAATTTTACGTTTGATTTTTGAAACTAAAGTTGTTTCCTGTCCTCCATTAAAGACTTGGTTTTTCAAAAGCTGCTGGGTCAGCGTGCTGGCACCCTGACTGAAGTCTCCGCTGGAAAGTCCGGTTATCGCTGCACGGAGAATTCCTCTTAGATCAACTCCCTTATGTGTCCAGAACCGTTCATCCTCAATTGCTACAAAAGCGTCTTGCAGCACTTGTGGGACTTTATCCAATGTGACATATTCCCGGTTTGCGTCTTCACCCACGAGGGTTTGGGTCACTTTTCCGTCTGTCGAGCATAATTTTGTTGCATAACCGGTAGGCATGACATCTACACTTTCAATGGAAGGTGCGGTATCAATTAGACCGTGGATAAGTCCATATCCGGCAAAGCCAAGCCCGCCAATACCGAACAGAACAGCAAGAAGTAACAGTCGAATAATAGCTAGTGTAAATTTATGGGAAATACGCGTTTTATTTGACTTTATTTTAAAATAACGCTCTTTTACTTTTCGTTTACTAAAATTCATTTGAAATCAAAGTCCTTTCTGTTTTCATCATTAAGAAAGTTCTAGTTTACAACAAGTATAACAAAAAGGGAAGGGAAAAACAACTGTTGAAAGCATACCTGTAGATTACTTGATTTTTTCGATTCTGTCACCTATAATTGAGATAAAGATTTGGGAGTGTAGATGAAGTATAAAGTAATAGAGGAGAATGGAGATTTTTATGGAAGTTGATATTTTATACCGGGGGGGGACAGCGGAGATTGTAGAAAAGAAGTCCCGGTTTATTGCAAATGTGTTTCCTGTTCAAACACCGGAGGAGGCATTGGCATATATTGAACAGATGAAGAAGAAGTATTATGATGCCAGACATAATTGCTTTGCTTATGTGATTGGTCCGAATCATGAGTGGATGAGAAGCAGTGATGACGGTGAACCTTCCGGGACAGCAGGGCATCCGATGCTGGATATTCTGACAGGGGCTGGTGTGCATAACGCACTGGTTGTCATAACGAGGTATTTTGGTGGAACGCTGCTTGGGACGGGTGGATTGGTCCGTGCTTACTCAGAGGCAGCAAAGAGGGGACTGGAAAATAGCGTAGTTGTAACAAAAAAGAGTGGGAAGAAGATGAGTATCCGGACGGACTATAATGGAATTGGGAAATTACAGTATCTTATAGCAATGCTGGAGCTGACTGAATTGGAATGTGAGTATGGAGAAGGGGTCAATATAGTACTTCTTGTGCCAGAGGGGAAGGAAGAAAAACTCATTGCGGAAGTAACAGAGGCGACATCTGGTAAGGCTGTTTTTGAGGAACGCGGAGTTGTTCAGTATGGTAATATAGATGGTAAAATTGTATTTTTGGAATAAGAAATGGGGATTAAAATGAACTTACTAGATTATATGAGTGAGCAGAAAAAGGAAACGGAGGCACCGCTCGCTTCGCGGTTGAGACCTGTTACATTAGAAGAGGTTGTTGGGCAGGAGCATATTATTGGAAAAGATAAGCTGCTTTATCGGGCAATTTCTGCGGACAAACTTAGTTCTATTCTTTTTTATGGACCGCCGGGAACAGGCAAAACAACTTTAGCAAAGGTAATTGCTCATACAACAAGTGCTGAGTTTTTGCAAATTAATGCGACCTCAGCGGGGAAGAAAGATATGGAGGCTGTTATCTCACAGGCGAAAGAAAATTTAGGAGCATATGGAAAAAAGACAATTTTGTTTATTGATGAGATACATCGTTTTAATAAAGGACAGCAGGATTATCTACTCCCCTTTGTGGAGGATGGAACCATTATTCTTATTGGGGCAACAACGGAGAATCCCTATTTTGAGGTAAATAGTGCGCTAATTTCCAGATCCATTATCTTTGAATTGAAACCATTGGCAAAGGAGGATATTAAAGCATTAATTCTTCGTGCCATTACAGATAAGGAAAAAGGGTTGGGAAGCTTTGATGCACAGATGGATGAAGATGCACTGGAGTTTTTGGCAGATATTTCAAATGGAGATGCAAGAACGGCACTCAATGCGGTTGAGCTGGGAGTATTGACGACGGAACGGAATTCGGATGGAGTTATTCGGATTTCTATGGAGGTGGCACAGGAGTGTATTCAGAAGCGGACACTTCGTTATGATAAAGACGGTGATAATCATTATGATACAATTTCAGCTTTTATAAAAAGTATGAGGGGGTCAGATCCGGATGCTGCAATTTATTATTTGGCACGTATGCTGTATGCCGGAGAGAGTATTGAATTTATTGCCAGAAGGATTATGATTTGTGCAGCAGAGGATGTCTCTAATGCAGATCCGCAGGCTCTTGTTGTAGCTGTGAATGCAGCACAGGCAGTCAGGCAGCTTGGAATGCCGGAAGCTAGGATTGTATTAGCGCAGGCTGCTTCCTATGTGGCTTGTGCACCAAAATCAAATTCTGCTATTATGGCGATTGATTCAGCAATGGATTTTGTGAAGAATCACCCGAATTATAAGATACCGGGGCACTTACAGGATGCACATTATAAAGGTGCAGAGAAACTTGGACATGGAATTGGCTATAAATATGCGCATAACTATAAGAACCATTATGTCAGGCAGCAGTATTTACCCGATGAGATGGTGGGAACCGGGTTTTATCATCCGTCTGACAATGGATATGAAAAGAAGATTCAGAAATATTTTGAGTCTATAGGAAAGCCTGGGTTTACATCAGGTTTGCCGGAGACAAACTTGTGAGGAGTCGGTTTTCACTGATTTTGGGTGGTGCATTTTCCTGTGCTGCTTTTATTTACCGGTCGCTCAGAAGACGTCCAATCTTAATATAACATAAAATCATAAGTGGTATTAAGAAGGATGCAAATAAACATGCTTTAAAAAGTTCCGGAGTGGCACTGGTTGTGAAAATAGCTGAAACCATCGTAACCAGATACAGAAGTATAAGCAGAATAGCACCAATCATTGCAACAATACGTTGTGATTTTGTATATTTACTTTTAAATTTGGTTTCTTTGTCTTCCATTTTGAATACCTCCAGTGTTAATAGGACAAGTGTATCAGTTTTTATTAAAAAAAGCAAATATGATTCATGGGAGGACGGAAAATAAAATAATTATTTCCCTTCTACCCGATTGTAAGAAAAAGCTAAATGTTCTCGACAAAGTAAAATAATTCATGTAAAATATATGAAAGGCATGAAAATTTGGGGGTCAAAGGGTGCTATGCACCAATCGAACAACGTTCTCAGAATGGAGGTTAAGATGGAAGTTATAAAAAAGGGTCCGGCAGCACCAAAGGATCCAGTTGAAAAGAGAGCATGTATGTATGTGGTTTTAGATAAATTAGTTTCTGGTGTTACAATGCCGGATGGGCAGTACCGTGATTGTATGTATCTGGAAGGGCGGATTAAAAGTCAGGTGAAAATTGCGTCAGGAGATATATCAGAAGAGATTCTCTCCTTACTTGAGAGTGTATCTGGCTTCCGAAAATTAGTACATAGTATTGGAGTAGTATTTAAGGCTGATGAAAAAGAAGATGAAGACGAAG
>CATZVV010000010.1 GCA_958425285.1 uncultured Lachnoclostridium sp.
ATATTATATTTGAACAGTGATAGCCATGAATTATATATCGTATTCCTTTTTGCAATCTCATTATTTTTGGTAGAGGCAATTTTTGCCTTTCAAAAAAAGAAATTTGAGAATTTATGTCATGGTGTAAGTTTGTCTATGATCTGGCTTATTTTGTTTGTCATGGGAAGCATTTTTATTTACAGTGTATGGATTAATCCCAAAGGAGGAATTTTTTGGAACCGGTATTTTCTTGGGCTGGTTCCCTGTTGTATTTTTCTGTCAGCTGCTGCATTGTCAAGAATTTGTAATTTTTTTGCTGGAGAGAAAAAAGTGCTGAGTTGTATTGTGATTGCTGTATTTTTATGTCTGATTGTTGGGCAGGAGACAATACCAAATCTTTCCGAGGGCGCATATAAAGAAAATAGTTATGCTAAAGCTTATAACGTTTTAAAGAAGAAGCAGGATATTGAGAAAGATACAACTGCCATTGTGATTGGAGATAATCATTGGGTTCGAGACGGATTTGAGTATTACTTTAAATATGGTGACAAGACATTAGATGTAAATCTAATTACACAATATGAAGAAAATATTGCGGAAGATATTTTAAAATATAAGAAATTGTATGTATTTAAAGCTCATGAGGTTATTACATGGGATACCATTGGAATATTGGACAAGTATTATGTAAAAAAAGAAACGGATGAAGAAAATGGAATTACGGTTTATCGCCGGAGAAAGGGGATTTAAGTAATGGGAATCAGTGTTGTACTGCTGGCATACAAAGAAGCAGAAAATTTAAAAATTCTTTTGCCGCAGATTATAGAGAATGTAAAGAAAACAGGCGAAGAGTATGAAATCTTAGTGGTTGATACAAAAGAACCTCTTGACAATACAAAGGAGGTATGCGAGGAGTTTAAGGCCAGATATATCAATCAAGAGGAGCCAGCATTTGCAGGAGCCTTTAAGACAGGTATCAAATATGCAAAAATGGATAAGTTTTTGATTTTGGACAGTGATGGTTCTCACAATCCGGCAAGTATTCCGGACATACATAAAAAATTTGTGAGTGAAAATTGTGATGTCGTCATTGGTTCACGTTATGTAAAAGGCGGCATAACAAATGATGCAAAATCTTCTGTTATTATGTCTAAAATACTAAATACCATGTTCCGGGTATTTCTTGGAATTAAGGCAAAAGATATATCAACTGACTACCGTATGTATGAAACAACGCAGTTGAAAAAAGTAAGATTGACATGTATGAACTATGATGTACTTCAGGAAGTTTTACTGCGGTTGAAAATGAATAAGCCGGGTGGCAGACTTAAAATTGGAGAGGTTCCAATTCATTTCAATAAAAGAATTTATGGAGAGTCAAAACGCCGTTTGCTTCCATTTATAATTAGTTATATAAAAACTTTATTCCGTTTGACCTTTACCAGAGTATTTGGAAAAAGAGGGGCAGCTTATGAGTAAAATGGATGCGTTGCTAGGAAAACGGATTCCGAAATATGAACTGCTAAAAAACATGTTCCTATATGCTTTTTTTGGCGGTCTGGCTGCCGTTATTGATTATGGAATTTCAGCTTTTTTATTTGCATTTTCTATTGTCGCAAATGACTTTCTGGCGAGTATAATTGGGAATATATGTGGTTTTCTTTTTACATTTACAACAAACACATACTTAAATTTTAAAAAGACCGATAAAATCTTTGCAAGGTTTGTTTCATATGGTATAATTTGTCTATTGGGGATGGGAATATCATCGTGTATTCTTTATTTGATGAATGGGGTAACGGTATTCTATATTTCAAAACTAATAGCATTATTTGTTGTATCAGCCATACAATTTGTATTAAATAAGCTGATTACTTATCGAAATTAAATTACGCCAGTGTTAAATCAAGCCGATATTTGAAGTTTAACACTAGAAAGTAGGTGCTTTGTGTGTACCCGATAAAGCTGGAGCCGGTGTACAAGGAATATCTATGGGGCGGCAACACTCTTAAGGAAATGTATGCAAAAGAAAACAAACAGGGAATTATTGCAGAAAGCTGGGAGTTATGCTGTCATCCTGACGGGAAAAACCGGATTGCAAACGGAAAATATAAAGGGGAACTTTTTTCTTATGTGGTAGGGGAACATCCTTCCTTTGTTTCGAGTCATTTTAAAAGAGAGGAACGTTTTCCCATTTTGATTAAGTTTATTGATGCAATGAAGAAATTATCAATACAGGTTCATCCTTCTGATGAGAATGCAATTGCAGAGGATGGTGAAGAGGGTAAGGCAGAGATGTGGTATGTGGTAAAAGCAAAACCGAAGGCATATCTCTATTATGGCTTAAACCGGCAGATTACGAAAGAGGAACTTCGAAAGAAAATATTAGATGGAACAGTATGTGAGGTTTTGAATAAAGTATATGTTCACGAGGGGGATGTATTTTTTATCCTGCCGGGTACCTTGCATGCGATAGGGGAAGGCATGGTAATTGCAGAAATTCAGCAAAATTCTAATTCCACATTCCGTGTATATGATTACGGGAGAAAGGGAGCAGACGGAAGAGAGCGAGAACTGCATATTGATCGTGCCATAGATGTAATTAATTATCATCCGATTCTTCCCTCAAAGGTAGAAGATAATAATATTATGATTACTAAACATACCAAAGTACAGCATTTGTTTGAATCCGATTACTTTAAGGTGACTAAAATTGCATGTGATGAAGAAATGCCAATGCTGGCAGAAGGTGACACCTTCCATTCTCTTTTATTTATTGAGGGAAGCGGTGTTATTGAATACATGAAAAAGGAATATGAATTTCAAGCGGGAGACAGCTATTACCTGCCTGCTGGAATTAATTTATATAGTATTAAGGGGAAATTTGAAGCATTATTGACAACGATTTAATTCTGAAATGGAGATTAGTATGAAAGTAACGGCATTGATTATGGCAGGCGGACGTGGAGAACGTTTTTGGCCAAAGAGCAGGAAAAATCTTCCGAAACAATTTTTGAGTTTAACAGATGATGGAAAGACCATGATTCAGCATACGGTTGAGCGTATTTTACCACTCGTAGATATGGAAGATATTTATATTGCTACAAATAAGGATTATAAAGCATTGGCAGAAGAACAGCTTCCGGGTATACCTAGAGAGAATATTCTTTGTGAACCGATTGGGCGTAATACAGCACCTTGTGTTGGTATGGGTGCCGTGTATATGAATAAAAAATACGAAGATGCATTGATGATTGTGTTGCCTTCCGACCATTTGATTAAATACAATTCAATGTTTGTAAATGTCTTAAAAGATGCCTGTGAGGTGGCAGAAAAAGATAACAATCTAACTACAATTGGAATTACACCCAACTATCCGGAGACGGGGTATGGTTATATTAAATTTGATGCAGGGAAAAATTCAGGCAGATCGTATGGAGTAGAATGTTTTGTGGAAAAGCCAAATTTGGAAAAGGCAAAGGAATATGTGGCAGATGAGCTTTATTTATGGAACAGTGGGATGTTTGTCTGGAAAATTTCTTCCATTTTGGACAATATGAAGCAATTTATGCCAGAGACATATGAGGGCCTTATGAAAATCAAAGATGCAATTGGGACAGAAGAGGAAGAACAGACATTAAAGGCTGAGTTTGAAAAAATGGAATCCGAATCAATTGATTATGGTATTATGGAAAAGGCAAAGAACATATATGTTGTACCGGGTACATTTGGATGGGACGATGTAGGTTCATGGCTGGCAGTAGGGCGTATTCGGAAATCAAATGAATATGGCAATGTAGTAAGTGGGAATGTCATAACTATAAATTCCAGAAACTCAATTATTGAAGGAAATGAAAAGTTAATTGCGACAGTGGGAGTAAACAATTTGATTGTTGTAGATACCGAAGATGCCTTGTTGATTTGTGAAAAGGATTATGCAGGAGACATCAAAAAGGTTCTTGAAAATTTACGGATTTGCAACCGAAACGAATATATTTAGAAAAGGAGAAGTAAAATGGCGAAGAAGGCTTTGATTACAGGAGTTACAGGACAGGATGGCTCTTATCTTTCCGAATTATTGTTGGAAAAGGGATATGAAGTATATGGTATTATGCGGAGAAAAAGCGTTGTGGATTATGGAAATGTAGAGCATATCAAGGATAAGATTCATTTCATTTATGCAGATATGACAGATCCTGTTTCTCTAATTCATGCAATGAAGATTTCTCAGGCAGATGAAGTTTATAATCTGGCAGCACAATCATTTGTAGCGACGAGCTGGGAACAGCCATTGGCAACTGCAGATATTGATGCTATCGGTGTTACAAATATGCTGGAGGCAATTCGTACAGTAAAACCGGAAGCAAAATTTTATCAGGCCTCCACTAGTGAAATGTTTGGATTGGTACAGGCAATTCCACAGACAGAGACAACACCATTTTATCCGCGTTCTCCATATGGAGTGGCAAAATTATATGGACACTGGATTACAAAAAATTATAGAGAAAGCTATGATTTATATGCCTGTTCAGGAATTTTATTTAATCATGAATCGGAGCGTCGGGGGAAAGAATTTGTTACTCGTAAGATTACCGATGCAGTGGCACGGATTAAGCTTGGCGTACAGGAACATTTGGAACTTGGGAATATGGATTCAAAGCGTGACTGGGGACATTCTAAAGATTATGTGCATGCGATGTGGCTATTACTTCAGCAGGAGGAAGCAGATGATTACGTAATTGCTACGAATGAAACCAGAACGGTTCGTGAGTTTGTAGAAGTTGCTTTTGGACATGTTGGGATTGAAGTGGAATGGTGCGGAGAAGGTGTTGAAGAGGTCGGAAAGGATAAAGCAACCGGTAAAGTCATTGTCAAAGTAAATCCACAGTTCTTCCGTCCTGCTGAAGTTGATATTTTATTAGGAAATCCAGCTAAGGCAGAAGAAAAACTCGGATGGAAGAGAGAAATTTCATTTTCTGAATTGGTAGAACGTATGGTTAAAAATGACCTTGCACTTGTGGAAAAAGAGATTAAGATAAAGGAAATTCAGTGATGGGAAAGACAGCATTAATTATAGGTGGTGCTGGTTTCGTAGGGAATTATCTGGCAAAGTACCTGCACGATTCGTGTGGGTATTTCGTCTATTCTACGAAAATGCCACAGGAAGTATTTGAATCGGAATACAGTTCGGTGATCGATTTGGATCTTTTGGATATAGCACAAATTCAAACAATTTTAGAAAAAACAAACCCCGATTATATTTTTCACCTAGCGGCACAGAGCTCAGTAGCCGTTTCATGGAAAAAGCCCCAATTGACGGTGGATGTAAATATAAAAGGGAGCGTTAACTTATTTGAGGCATTGCGTTTCAAAGAATATGCGGGAAATATTTTAGTCGTTGGTTCAGGTGAGGAATATGGACTGACAGAAATCTGTGAGCAACCAATAAAAGAAAATGTTTTGCCAAGACCGGGAAATATTTATGCTGCTACAAAAGTGTGCCAGTCTTTGCTTGGTCAGATTTATGCAAGGGCATATGGGTTAAATATCATTATGGTACGTGCATTTAATCACATTGGGCCAAATCAGCTGCCACAATTTGTTGTAGCTGACTTTTGCAGTCAGGTGGCAGCAATTGAGAGAGGAGAACAAAAACCGCGTATTTTTGTTGGAAATCTGAGTGCGAAAAGAGATTTTCTGGATGTCAGGGATGTTGTGGCGGCATATAGTGAACTGATTGTAAAAGGCAAAAGGGGAGAGATATATAATGTCGGTTCCGGACAGGCGGTTGCTATCCGGGATATTCTCGAGCAGATATTGCAATTATCAGATGTAAAAATTGAAGTTGTAACAGACAAAGATAAGTTTCGCCCGGTTGATGTACCGCTTATTGTAGCAGATATTTCCAAATTGAAGGCGGATACCGGCTGGAAACAAAAAGTTGAGTTAAACAGTACATTAAGAGAAACGTTGGAATATTGGAGACAGAGTGGAGGTGCATAGAGATGGAAGTAAATGAAAGATATCGTTTATGGGTTGAAAAGGCATTTTCGGATCCTGACCTGAAGCGAGAATTACAGGAAATTGAGGGGAATGAAAAAGAAATCGAGGATCGTTTTTATCGTGAGCTGGAATTTGGCACAGGGGGACTTCGAGGGGTAATCGGTGCGGGAACATATCGGATGAATGTTTATACGGTTGGCAAAGCAACTCAGGGGTATAGCAATTATTTGAAAAGAACGATGCAAAAACCTTCTGTGGCAATTGCTTATGACAGCCGGATTAAATCAGACGTATTTGCAAGGGCAGCAGCTTGTGTATTTGCAGCAAATGGAATTCAGGTTCATTTATATGCTGAATTAATGCCAACCCCATCGTTGTCTTTCGCTGTGCGGCATTTAAAGTGCAGCGGCGGTATTGTTATTACAGCGAGTCATAATCCGGCAAAATATAATGGATATAAAGTTTATGGTTCGGATGGTTGTCAGATTACTGTTGAGGCAGCAGAGCTAATTTTGGATGAAATTTCTAAGGTGGATGTGTTTGCGGATGTAAAGACAACCGATTTTGAGGAGGCTGTTAGACGGGGAAATATATCTTATATTGATGACGAGGTAATAAATTTATATTTGGATGCGGTATCTGAGTGTGCATTGAACCCAAAACAGATTAATAAAGAGGTATCTATTGTATATACTCCTTTAAATGGTGCGGGGCGCCGATGCGTGACAACTTGTCTGGAGCGGAATGGATTTCATACAATTACAATACCACCTGAACAGGAAATGCCGGATGGGAGCTTTCCAACTTGCCCATATCCCAATCCTGAAATACGGGAAGCGTTGGAAGTTGGTTTGAAAAAAGCAAAGGATGTAGGGAGTGATTTACTTTTGGCAACTGACCCGGATTGTGATCGATGTGGGGTGGCAGTAAAAGATGGTGATGGGTTTACGTTGATTTCAGGCAATCAAATGGGAGTACTTTTATTTGATTACATTTGCAAAAAGCATATTGAAAATGGAACGATGCCAATGAATCCGATAGCGGTATCTACGATTGTATCGACGAAAATGGTAGACCGTTTAAGCAAGACATATGGTGTTGAAATACGACGTGTACTTACTGGATTTAAGTTTATCGGTGAACAGATTGGATTTCTGGAGCAAAAGGGAGAAGAAACCCGGTATATTTTTGGTTTTGAAGAGAGTTATGGTTATTTAAGTGGTAGTTTTGTGCGGGATAAAGATGCAGTAAACGCCTCTCTTCTGATTTGCGAAATGTTTGCGCATTATAAAGCTATTGGGAAATCCTTGTTGGATGTATTGAATGAGTTGTACGAAACATATGGGTATTATATGGAAAGTTTAGAATCCCTGACTTTTGAAGGAGTAAGTGGCTTTGAAACGATGCAGCGGATTATGAGAGATTTTTCCACTTGTCCGCCGAAAGAAATTGCTGGACGTAAAATGGTTCAGATGGTAAATTATAATCAGGGAATCAGAGACTTGCCAAAGTCTAATGTACTGGAATTTAATTTAGAGGGAGATGTAACAGTAGTGATACGGCCGTCGGGCACGGAACCAAAGTTGAAAATTTACTATTTAGTGAAAGAAAATAGTAAAAAGGCCTGTGAAAAACTGATTCAGGCGATGAAATTGTATTTTGCGGATTTAAAATAAAAGAAACCGGAGGAGAAGAGTATGGTACCACGTTTATATTTAGTGATTCCTTGTTATAATGAGGAAGAAGTACTGGAGGAAACTACAAAACAACTGCTTGTTCGCATGAATCATATGATGGAACAAAAGCAGATTGCAGCAGATAGCCGAATTTTATATGTAAATGACGGCTCAAAAGATCGTACATGGAGTCTGATTCAGTCTTTGTATGAAAAGCACGAGCTTGTCAGCGGACTGAATTTGTCAAGAAACAGAGGACATCAAAATGCAGTCTTAGCTGGTTTGATGTATGCAAAGGATCATGCAGATGTAGCGATTTCTATGGATGCGGACTTGCAAGATGATGTGAATGCAATTGATGAAATGATTCGTGAGTTTCATGCGGGTTATGATGTTGTATATGGGGTACGAAACAGTAGAAAGACAGATACCTGGTTTAAAAAGACAACTGCTCAGGGCTTTTATAAGTTTATGAAGTGGATGGGTGTAGATATTGTATACAATCATGCGGATTTTCGTTTGATGAGTAAACGTGTGCTGGAAGAAATGGAACATTATAAAGAAGTGAATCTTTTTCTGCGAGGAATTGTACCGCTTGTCGGTTACCCTTCTACGAATGTATACTATGCCCGTAATGAAAGGTTTGCCGGAGAGTCAAAGTATCCGTTGAAAAAAATGCTTTCATTTGCTTTTAATGGTATTACTTCTTTTAGTGTAAAGCCGATTCGTTTTATTGCAAGTTTGGGACTTCTTGTATTCCTTATTAGTCTTATCATGCTGATATATTCGGTGATACGTTACTTTTTGGGCGATACTGTGCTTGGCTGGAGCAGTTTGATTGTATCCATTTGGGCACTTGGTGGGTTACAATTGTTAGCGATTGGAATTATTGGTGAGTACATTGGAAAGATTTATCTTGAAACAAAGGAACGTCCAAGATTTTGTATTCAGGATATTTTAGATGGGAAAGGGGAAAGCTAAAATGGAATTCCTCCCATATGAGCACAAGGTTCACTACTATGAAACAGATCAGATGGGAATTGCCCATCATTCCAATTATATCCGCTGGTTTGAAGAGGCCAGAGTGGATTTTATGGAGCAGGGTGGATTTAGTTATAAAGAACTTGAAAGCAGGGGAATTATCAGTCCTGTTCTTGAGGTAAATGCAAAATATAAGTCAATGTGTTATTTTGGTGATCGGCTTTGTATTTGTACATTTATTAAACAGTATACAGGAACTCGTCTAACAGTAGGCTACCGCATTATAAAAAAAGAAACAACTGAACTTTGTTGCGAAGGCGAGAGTAAACACTGCTTTTTGAATTCCAATGGAAAACCAATTCTATTAGAAAGAAAACAACCGGATTTTCATCAGAAGTTTCTGGAATGTTATGAGGTGACGAGAAAGGGAAAGTATGAATACGAAATTGGATAAATTCATGTTTCGTGAATTTAAGAAATGTAAAGGAGTTCAAGTTGTTGATTTTTTATTCGTTCTATGTTTGCTAGTGCTTTCATTGATTGTAAGGCTCTGTCTTTTTCCGATTGAGACGGCAGATCATACAGTATATTTTCAGAAATGGATGGAGCAGGTGCAAGATTTGGGTGGTTTCTCTTCTCTGTCAACACCAATTGGAAATTACACAACGCCATATATGATTATGATGTGTGCAGTCTCATATTTACCGATTGAGTTTTTACATAGTGTGAAAATGGTCGATGTTATATTTGATTATGTTGGAGCAATGGCGGCTTTCTGCATCGTATATCAGATAACAAAAAATCGGAAAAAGTCAATTTTAGCAGCCGTCGGGCTTCTGTTTTTGCCAACGGTTATATTGAATGGAGCGGCTTGGTCTCAATGTGATATGATGAATGTTTCATTTATGTTGTTTTCTCTTTTCTTTTTATTAAGAAATAAACCTCGGGCTGCGATGGTGTTTTTTGGAATTGCTTTTTCCTTTAAATTTCAGACAATATTTTTTCTGCCTGCTCTTATTATGTTCTGGTTGAATAAAGGATATAGATGGAGATATTATTTATGGGTTCCTTGTATTTATTTGATAAGTATGGTACCTGCTTTACTTGCCGGACGAAGCTTTCAGTCTCTAATTTTGCTGTATTTTGGGCAGACTCAACAGTTTAGTGCGCTGACTCTGAATTATCCGAGCATATATACATTGTTTCATGAGAAGTATCAGGTGGAACTGGCTAATGCAGGAATGTTTTTTACCGCTGCAGTGTTGGGATGTATTCTTTATTGGATTTATAATCAAAGGCGGAATCTTACTGAACGGCAAATTCTTCTTATTACAATTTTAACAGCCTCCGTTATGTTATTCTTTTTACCTCACATGCATGACCGCTATGGATTGTTTGTGGATGCGGTTGCTTTCTTGTTTGGTATTATATACATGAAAAAGTGGTGGATATCTTTAGGTTATGTGATGGTATCCTTATTTGCATATTTACCGTTTTTGTTTAATGTTACAGTAATTCCATTTTCATATGTGACAATTTTCTTTTTAATTCTTATTTTTTTAACAGCATATGAATTGTATATTGACTTTACTAAAAAAGAGAAAAGAATTTTTTGCCATTGATATATAAAACTCATTGTATTTTTTGAGTATCCTGGAAGACACAATGTTCAAAGGTGGATTCCAGATACTCTTTTTTTGTGTTTCTTTATAATAAAAAAGTCCTGATTAATTATTAATTGTGGTAAGGAATAACAAAAATTTAAAGAAAAAGGTAAAAAAATCCAGTTGTTAATGTGGTAGAGTAGAGTTAAGTCAATTTTTTTATAAAAAGTATAACGTCCATTTTTCTAGTGGAGGTGCATAAATGGACAAAATTACAATTTTTAAGAATAAGCTGATATTTGAAAGAATGGATGAGTTGATAGTAATTGAGGCTTATGGGAGAAATAGAAATTCAGAAAGGAGATTTTTGTAATGAGGAAAAGATTTTATCACTATGTAAAACGGGTTGGGGTGCTATTCCTTGCAGTGGCTGTCGTAGTCACAGCTGTTCCTGTATATGCAGCGGCGGTAGAAAAAGAACAGACTGTAGTTTCTTTCGAAAATATGGTTTCTTCTGCAAATGCAGAGGGAAAGAATATTATGCAAAATGGGGGATTTGAATTGGGAACGTCCTCCTGGAGCGGAAGAGAGAGTGCAGTGATTACGGCAGTAACGGAGGACAAGGTTAGTGGAAGTAAAAGTTTGAAAGTTACAAGCAGAAAAAATACGGGTGCCGGTCCTGAACAGGATGTTACAGGACAGATTAAAAATAGTGATGTTTTAACAGTTTCTGCTTCTGTTAAGTATACCACAGGTCCTGATACCCGAACATACCATGTAACAGCAAATTTTAACGGAACAGCAAAAAATCTGGCAACAGCAACAATTGAAAAAGGAAAATGGTGTACGATTGCCAGTACATATACAGTACCAAGTGATGTAGATGTTTCCAGTGTCAAAATATTTGTAGAAACATCATGGGTTTCTAGTGCAGATGCTACCAATGATTTGATGGACTTTTATGTAGATGATGTAGTTATACGTAATGCCAGTCTCAAAGATGAGAACGCCCTTGTTTACTTTGTAGATTGTGGTGATTATGTTGTAAGTACTACTTGCAGCGGAGATGATTTTGGAACACATAATAGTGTAACCGATCAGGTATTTAAAGAAGATTCATTAACAGGATATGAGTGGGGAATTGTTGATACGGTTAGTACCGAGTTGGTTAATGGCTCATCGAATACCGGGGGGGTTGATACGGATCACACGTGGCCATATGAATTTAATGCAGCTAATACGGATACAAGCAGTAAAACGGATACAAACAGGTATACAAGAAATCAATATGAAGATAATAATGCAGGTATTCGGTATATTGACTATAAGTTTGAATTAGAAGCAGGAACATACAATGTGGAAACTTATGTAACGGATCCATGGGGCTGTTCGCAAAGTCCAACATTGCTTTTAGACACGACAGGTAAAAGTTCAGATGCCATTACGTCTGATTTTGAAGGTGGAAAGGGAACTGTTCTTACACCGGCTGAACCGATTCGGCAAAATGTATCTTTCAGTCAGAATGGTTACTTAACCGTTGGTTTTCGTGGGAAGGGTGATTTAAATAAGGCAATTAATGTATGCTATATTAAGATTACAGATGCTTCTTTAGAGAATCCGGATAATTATGTAAAAGATGATTTAGCAGATCTTTATTTTTCAACGTATTGTCTAAGTGATAATTTGACCCTGCCTACACAGGGAAAAAATGGTTCAGTGATTACGTGGAGTTCTTCCAATACAAGTGTAATTACCGCAGATGGAAAAGTGACGCGTCCGGATGTGGGTCAGGAAGATAAGAAGGTCACCTTAACAGCGACCGTATCATATGGGACTACTGTACAGAGCAAGAAATTTGATTTTACAGTTTATGCCAAAGGAGGTCTGACGAAAGCAGAACAATTTGCATTAAATGATGTTACTTTGACGGATACGTATTATAAAGCGGCAGAAAGTTCAGATCTTTCATTTTTAAAGAAATTTGATAATGACCGTCTTCTTTCCAGATTTCGGGAAACAGCAGGCGTGGATCAAAAAGGAGCGAGTCCATACAAAGGATGGGAAGATAGCCTGATTGGCGGTCATTGTGTTGGACATTATCTGACAGCATGTGCGCAAGCTGTAAAAGCAACTGGTGATGAAAGTCTGAGGACAAAGTTAACTGCTTTGATCTCTGGGTTGAGAGAATGTCAGACTAAATTGAACACAGGGTTTGTTTTTGGTGCCAGAATTGACGATGCATCAAATGTAGAAAAGCAGTTTGATATTGTAGAGGGTAAGGATTCCGGGAATACATGGGTACCATGGTATACGATGCATAAAATTGTACAAGGTCTTGTTGATGTTTATCGCTATACGGATAATCAGGAGGCACTGACAGTTGCAAAAGATTTAGGCGAATGGATTTATAATCGTGTTAATCAGTGGGATTCAGGAACACAAGCCAGAATTTCCTATACGGAATACGGCGGAATGAATGATTGTATGTATGAATTGTATAAGATAACCGGGAATACACATTTTCGTGATGCAGCACATAAATTTGACGATCCAGGGTTATACAAAACAATTTTGAGCGGAAATGGCAATACATTGAACAAGAGACATGCTAATACGACAATACCAAAATTTGTTGGAGCACTCAATCGCTATGTGGCTTTGACTGAAAGAGGCGAAACTTTAACAGAGGACGACAAGGCATATCTTGGTTATGCAGAAGATTTTTGGAAATTAGTTGTTGAAAAGCACGCATTTATCACTGGAAGTGTGAGTGATATGGAGCACTTTAAAGAGGATCATGCACAAGACTCTATCCGTACACAATGTAATTGCGAGAGCTGCTGTGTACACAATATGTTAAAATTGTCAAAGGAGCTTTTTAAACTAACAGGCGAAAAGAAGTATGCAGACTACTATGAGACGACATTGAGAAATGCAATTATGGGAGCTGTTAATACCGAAAATGGTACGACCACCTATTTTACACCGATGGCATCTGGATATTACAAATATTTTTCTCAGGCAGATCCGGCAAACAATATGTTCTGGTGTTGTACCGGAAGTGGTATGGAAAATTATACAAAGCTGGGGGACAGTATTTACTTCCATACAAATGATGCACTTATTGTAAATCAATATGTTGCTTCAACGGTCACCTGGTCAGACAAAAATGTAAAATTGACGCAACAGTCGGATGTTACGAAAACAGAGGATGCTGATTTTACAATTGGACTTTTAAATGGAGCATCCAGTGTAAATATGAAATTGTATTTAAAAGTGCCGGATTGGGCTGCTGGTACGCCAACTGTTACAGTTAATGGTACAAAGCAGAGTTCTACTATCTCCGGTGGTTACATCTGTATTAACAGAACATGGTCAAATGGTGACAAAGTAAAAATTACAAATCCGATGAAGGTTGTAGCATATGGTCTTCCGGATAATCATACGGTGTATGGTTTTATGTATGGTCCAACTGTACTTGCAGCAAAACTAGGAACTGAAAAATGGAATGAAACAGTATGGGCAGGTGCGAATCTTAGTGCAGCCAAATATAAAGTGGTAGGTCCTGAAAGTGTGGCGCTTAACGTTTCTTATGGACAAACGACAAAGCAGATTTTGGGAACGGAGACGTTAACAATTGACGATGGTACAAGCATGGCTGACTATATTTCAAATATTGATCAATATATGGAGAGAGATACCACAAGTTCGACTCTTGCTTTTAAGATAAAAGGAACGGATGCAGACAGCACTTTTTCTTCTGGATTAACGTTCGTACCATTTAATACTTTGAATGCAGAACGTTATGGAATTTACTGGTATTTCCAAGGCTCCGATGAGGCTTCAGAAGGAAGTATTCTGGAAAATAAAGAGGAAGGGCGATTTGCAGCAAGTATTATTGACTCAATTCAGCCGGGATATGGTCAATATGAAAATGACAATATTCATCTTGCTGGTGTCGGAAGTACTCGTTATGCAAAAGCAGGTGGGTATTTTGAGTATAATATGATTGTGAAAAAAGGTGTAAAAAATAGGCTGTTATGTCAGTTCGCTAAGGAGGACAACGGAAAGACTATTAAGATTATGGCAGGCGGACAGGTCATTGCTACAGAGACATTAAACTATACTGGAAGTGATACATCTTATAAAAAATATTATGAGATTCCAGAGAGCATAGTTTCAGCAGCCAGTTCATTGACTATAGATGGAGAAAAACTGGATGTTATCAAGGTAAGGTTTGAAAGTAATCAATCAGGTTCAAATAGTGCACGATTAGTTGCTGGTCTGTTTATGACAATTCCATATAGTACAGATGCAAGAATTACAGCTGTTACTTCAACTATTGGAGAAACCAATATATTGGGAGAGCAAATCACGGTTACGGTGCCGAAGGGAACAACAACGGTAGGGCTTAACTTTACACTTGCCGATAAGATGGGACTCTTATATATTAATGGTGAACTGGTTAATGATAGTAAAGAGCAGTCATTTGCCGTTACTAGTGATGCGATACTGCTTAAAGTATATGCGGAGGATCATACGACTAATAAAGAGTATACATTAAAATTTTCATATGGAGAAACATCTGGTGATGTAAGTGGAACAGAGATAATTTCAAATCCTGGTTTTGAAGATGGTACTAATAACTGGGAAGTGCATGAATCGGGGAATTTGGGACTTGGTTATACTACGGTTAATTCAGGTGAACGTTCTTTAAAAATTTCAAATAGAACTGCAACGGGCTGCGGTGCTATGCAGGATATAACGGGCAAATTGCAAAAAGGAAAGACCTATACAGTCAAGGCAGCAGTTCGATTCAATTCATCTGAAAATTCGGATGCCACAGGGGAGACCACATTCCATATGAGTATTATATATGGAGATGGTACGATTAAGAATATGGCAACTGTGAAAACAGGAGCAGATAGTTGGGCGTATATAGATGATACATATACGCTACCGGAAGATGCGGATTTAAGCAGTGTAAAAGTATTTTTGGAAACAGCATATACGAGTGAGCCGAAGGCACAGGATTTGGTAACATTCTTTGTGGATGATGTGTCGGTAAAAGCGGGTGGAAGTAGTTCAGAAGTGAATATCAATGAGCAAGTTCAAAATTCAGGTTTTGAGGATGGAACAAGCAAGTGGGAAACTCATGATTCGCCTGATTTGAGTGTTGACAATTCCACCGTTAAGTCGGGTTCATGTGCTTTGAAAGTAACAAATCGAACGACAACAGGTTGCGGACCAATGCAGGATTTAACAAACAAACTGCAAAATGGAAAAACCTATGCGGTTAAGGCGGCAATCCGGTTCAATTCATCGGAGAATGCAGAAGCTACAGGAGAGACTACCTTCCATATAAGTATTATATACGGAGATGGAACCATTAAAAACATGGGAACGGTAAAAATAGGTGCAGATAAATGGGGACTCATTGATACCACTTATACTGTGCCGGAGGACGCAGATTTAAGCAGTGTAAAAGTATTTTTGGAAACAGCGTATACGAGTGAACCAAAGGCACAGGATTTAGTAACATTCTATGTAGATGATATATCCATTCAGACAGCAGAAAATGAGGATACGGATTCAGATCAGACAGCAGCGGATGCAGTTTCGGAGTTGATTCGTGCAATTGGTACTGTGACATATGATTCTTCTAGTAAGAAGAAGATTGATGATGCAAAAAGTGCATACAATAAACTGACAGATGCTCAGAAGAAGCTGATTAGCAATTATAGCATATTGACTGCGGCTGAAGCAGAGTATAAGCGTCTAGAAGAGGAGGAAAAAGGAAAAACAGATACCACACCAACACCGTCGCCGACACCAACAGCGAAACCGGGTACTACGGATAAACCAAATGAAACAGCGCAGCCAAGTGGAACGGATAAGCCTTCTGTGACAAATTATCCAAGTGTAACGGCTTCACCAAGTGGAACAGTCCAGCCTACTCGAGTAGAGTATGCAATGAAGCAGGTAGGGGTGTACCAATATAAGGTGAGTGATGAAGCAAAGAAAATGGTAACAGTAGTAGGAACTTCTAATCGTAAACAAAAGAATATTAAAGTTCCGGATACCGTTATTCTTGAAGGTAAGTCTTACCGGGTAACAGCAATTGCCCCTTCTGCATTTAAGTCATGCAAATACGCGGTTTCTGCTAGTATTGGAAAGAATGTGAAAGTGATTGGAAAGAAAGCATTTGAACGTTGTAGCAAAATAAAAAAGGTAAATATAAAGAGTAAGAAACTTAAGACAATTGGAACGAAAGCTTTTTACCAGTGTAAAAAATTAAAAAGAATAACACTTAGAAGTAATTCTCTTAAAAAAGTGGGAGCACAGGCATTTAAGAGAATCCATAAAAAGGCAATAATAAAGGTACCTTCGAAGAAGCTGATTGTTTACAAGAAACTTTTGAGAAGTAAGGGCATGCCAAAAAGTGTAAGCTTTAAGAAATAAATATACAAAAAGAGGGATCGCAACACCTTGATGTGAGGCATCCCTCTTTTTATTTTTTTGATTTAAAAACCCATTCCCGCTGAATTTGAAAACTGATAAAAAACAGAAAGACTTCTACACAGGATTTAATGACGGATTCATTATAGCGAATGATACAAAATAGCCAGTCTACAAGCTTGGCGGAAACAAATGTTTGTACAATGCAAAGCGCATAATACCTTAAGGCAACATATCTTGTTTTTGCTTTGTTATGGAATACCTGATGTTTGTTCATAAGAAAGTTGTATAATGATGAAACTGCCCGGGCAAAAAATGTGGCAATTAGTATATAAGTGCTTTGTTCAAAGTGAGGTCTTACTACTTTTAGACATAAGTAAAAGCATATAATATCGATGAGATAAGAGGAAAACGAACTCAACATGAATTTTGCAAAGATACGGTAAATTCGGATGGAATCCAAAAAAGGATTAAAATGAGAACTCTCGTTGTTTTCTATATATATTGTACTGATTGGGAACTCTTGTATTGCAATTCCGACCTCTTTCGTTTTAATGAGCATGTTCATTTCATATTCAAAACGTTCTCCTTTTGTTGTACAAAAGTAATCATTTATTAGCTGACGCGACATACCACGTAAACCGGTCTGTGTATCAGAAACGTGTATCCCACAAAGAAGACGGATTGTAAGACATGTAAATTTGTTCCCAAACCGACTCCGGAAAGGGATTGCTTTATCTGAAAACTGCCGGCATCCCAAAATAAGTTTTTCGGGATGCTCTAGTGTAAGTTTTGCACATGTTATCGTGTCAGAAAGCGTATGCTGTCCGTCACAGTCAACAGTGACAACTCCCTGTATTTCCGGCAGTTCTTTTAGGATATAATTGAATGCGGATTTCAGTGCCATGCCTTTTCCAAAATTTACGACATGCCGGATTAATCGGCAATGATATTCTTCCTTTGCACGTTTAAAATATATACGATTTTCTATTTTGCTTCCGTCGTCAACGAGTACAATTGTTTCAAATCCGTGAGATTTTAAGCCCTTAATAAGATTCAACATTTTATTGTCTGGATTAAGCGCGGGGATTACAATTGCAACCGAGTTTTTATAAGAAGACATATGTTACCCTCATTTTCTGCTTAGTTAGATGTATCGTTTCAAGCTAAATGCTGTTTGTGGCATTGCTTGTTTTTTTGACTATAAATTATATTATAATGGTTTGTGATTCGTTAGACAAGTATTTTTCAATATAAATGCTTCTTATCATGTAAAAGGGTTGGAAAAAAGGGTAAAGACTCTTTCCCTTGCACCAGCTGTTTGTATGGTGTATAATGAAAAGCAGACTTTTGTTAAGGAACGGTATTACAATTTTGGAATGGAGCGGTTATGAAAGTAACAGTAGCTGTTGTGGCTTATAATGAAG
>CATZVV010000011.1 GCA_958425285.1 uncultured Lachnoclostridium sp.
TTGCCATATAAGACATCGCATGCTGCTCTCCATGCTGCTCTACATCCTGAGCATAAACTTTTCTCTGATATTGTTCGTTACGGTATCCACTTAATACCAAAGTCGTACTTAATTGCTTTTTATTATAAAATGCCGTTAACATTCGGTTGAGCTGTACGATAACCTGATTCGATAACTTTACCTTTTTATCTTTCACCTGATAAAAATCAGATTTATTTTTATATACCTTTAGCAAATCCTCTGCCTGCTCCGTCTCAAAGTGATATGGAACCTGGTTGTTAACTAAAATTAAATCGCCCTTAAATACATCTTGCTCAGTCAGTTTAATCTCCTGTCTGTCATCACGCAATTCGGTTGCTTTCTGCTCGGTTGATACCGGCACAGCAGTCTTTTTTATTGGTATGCATATTACAACAATAAGTACGGCGGAACATAGTGCTGTTAAAATGATGTATTTTATATAATTCATAATATTCTTAATCTCCATTCTGTATTGATTATTACATTTTAACATGCTTTTTTAGGCGTTACAACTATTTCTGTCTGTATTTCTAAACAAAAAAGCACTCTCCCATCAACAAGAACCTGATATGCTATATTATGCACCAGTTCGGGCCAATCGGAGAGTTCCTTATTCTTATAGATTTATTTACATTTATGTGTGCAACTGCTGCATCCACAACCGCAGCTGCCACCCCCTTTTTTCTTTCGTTTTATCATAAACATGATACTAACAACTACCGCAATTACAATCACAGCAATTAGTATTAAATCTGTCATAATCCACCTCGTTTCTGTGGACAGATGCTAAGCGATCAGCAGAACAATCCACCAATCAAATTGACAAGTAACGCAACCACATATGCTGTCAGCATCTGTACACCAACTGCAAAACCTGTTAATTTCCATGTTTTCAGCTCTCTGCGTATCGCACCAACTGCTGCAAAGCAAGGCATGCAAAGAAGGTTAAAAATCATATAGGCATATGCCGCTGCCTTTGTTGTAATATCCTTTTTCATAGAATGAAGCGCATTTTCATCATCCCCCTCAAAAAGAATGCTCTCTGCATAAACATCGGGAGCCGCCTCTGCATCATACTCACCATTCTCAAAACCTGCCTCTTCTAACTCTTCAAGAGAATAATCCCCAAAAAACTCTTCTAAATATTCCGGAGTCACATCATCATCGTAGAGCTGTGCCATTGTTACAACAACCATTTCTTTCGCAATCCATCCTGTTGCCACACCAACTGTCGGCCTCCATTCACCAAAGCCAAGAGGCTTAAAGATTGGTGCAATAACACTAGCCCCCTTCGCCAGAAAGCTGTCATCCATTTCACACATAATACTCTGGTCTTCATTTGTTTGTGCATTTTTCCCATTGAAAGAATCGATATTAAAATTCGTAAGTAACCATAAAACAATAGTTGATACGAAAATAACAGTTCCGGCTTTCACAGCAAAGCCTTTCACTTTCTCCCACCCGTGAATCAAAACACTTTTAACTGTTGGCAGCCGATACTGTGGAAGTTCCATAACGAAATTAGAAGCATCCGCCTTATATACAAATTTATTTAGTATAAGAGAAACAATAATTGCCACTACAATGCTGACCATGTAAATAGAATACGTCACAAGAGTCTTATTTGTATCAGCAAAAAAAGTAGATACAAATAGGGCGAAAATAGGCAATTTTGCTCCGCAAGGCATAAATCCGGTAACAATAGCCGTAACTTTCCGGTCCTTTTCCGATTCCAGTGTTCTCGTTGCCATCACTGCCGGCACACCACATCCAAATCCCATCAGAAGCGGAATAAAGGAACGCCCTGACAATCCAAATTTACGGAACAAACGATCCATTACAAAAGCAACACGCGCCATATATCCACTATCTTCCAAAAATGAAATTAATAAGTATAATACAAGTACAAGCGGAATGAAACCAATAACTGCTCCAATTCCTTCTATGATACCATCCATCACAAGGGACTGCAACCACGGAGATGCACTTTCTACCCAGCCTCCTACCAAACCGCCAAAAGCACCCCACGCTTCCTCTGCCAGGCCGGCAAGCCAGACACCCGGACTTGGTAATCCTGATATAAACAGGAAATTTTCACTGAATGTGGCAGCAAACAAAAGATACATTGCGACAGCAAAAATAGGAAGTGCCAGAATACGACTTGTCAAAATTTTATCAATCTTATCCGAACACGATTCAACATGCCCTATCCTCGCTTTTTTCACAGCTTTTTTTACAATCTTGCCAATCTGCTTATATCTCAAATCCGCAATCACAGCCTCCAAGTCTTCTCCCATCACCTCTTCGGCTTCTTTTACGATTACTTCAGCTGCAGCCTTCTGGGATTCACTCAATTCCCCCGCAACAATTTCATCACCTTCTACAATTTTAATGGCTTTCCACTCACAGTCAGTTTCATTTCCTATCAGCAGAATTCGTATATTTTCAATCGCCGCCTGAATCGAAGCGTCAAAAGTTTCCACCCGGTTCGGCTTCTTTTTTTGAGAAGCAACAGAAACAGCAGCCTCCATTAATTCTTTCAGACCCTTTCCATTTCTGGCTACAATCGGAACAACCGGCACCCCAAATATTTCGCTTAATTTTTCCGTATCAATTCTATCACCCCGACGCTCCACTTCATCCATCATATTCAGTGCAATTACCATCGGAACTTGAGTTTCTGTAATCTGCAAAGTTAAATACAGATTTCTTTCAATACTTGTTGCGTCTACAATATCAATAACAACGTCTGGTTTTTCCTTTATGATATAATCTCTCGCAACAATTTCCTCGGCAGAATATGGTGACAAGGAATATGTACCTGGTAAATCCAGAATAACAATTTCCTTATCCTTTCTATATTTTCCTTCTTTTTTGTCCACAGTTACTCCCGGCCAGTTTCCTACATGCTGTCTAGAACCAGTCAGTTCATTAAATAATGTGGTTTTACCGCAATTTGGATTTCCTGCTAACGCTACCTGTATCGACATTTTTTCTCTCCTTACACAGTTAGTTTTTGCTAACCTTTGTTTTAATTTTAAGCACCTTTAAGGTGCTTCTTTTTTATTTCACAATAATCTGCGCCGCCTCATCTTTTCTCAGGCTCAGTTCATAGCCACGAATATTAACTTCCACCGGGTCTCCCAATGGCGCTACCTTAATTACTTTTAATCTGGCACCCGGCGTTACACCCATATCCATAATCCGACGTCTGACGGGTCCTTTTTCTCCAATTGAAACAACCGTACCACTTTCTCCAACCTTCAATTCTTTCAGTGTCATTTTCTCATTTCCTTTCTTTTTCATGCAACTGAAAAATTTGCATTTACAACAGAATTTTCAAAAGCAAACTTAATTATTGTACAAAAATCATAGAAGCCAACCCAAGGTTAACGGCAAACTTAACACCTTTTATAACTAAAATCAAACCGCTCTGGTTCTCACCAACAACCTTTACCTGTTCACCTTTTACAAAGCCCAAATCACGCAAATGCTTTTTCATTTCCTCTTTGCCTCTAAAATCACAGACTGTTCTTGTTTCTCCTGGCACCACCATTGCTAAAGACATACCTATCACCCTTTCCAATCTTTTTCATACCGCGATATAATGTAAACGATAAGCAAACAGCTCAGCAGTTAGAATCTGCTAACTACTATAGTTAGTATATGCTAACGATTTCCATTTGTCAACATCAAATTTTTATATGAACCTACATTATATCTCAACCGTGCGTGCAACCAGCACACTATGATCCTGGCTGCACGGCTGATATGAAACATTCTCTCACTTAATAAATACGAAATCTGTATCCCATTTGTACTTTTTTCATATCCCACTTTCTCCCCTGAAGCACACCTTTTCCACTTTTCACGGAAAATGTCTTAATAAATTGTTTTGAGACCTGTTCATTCCCAGTCATATAAGTAAATAAGTTGTTCACTGTTTCAATCTCATATGAACTAAAAACCGAACTTTTCTTTTCATACTCATCCTGACAAAATTCAATATCCAACTGTATTGGTTCACCATCCTGAAAACTAATCCGGATGTTTTTTCGATATTGAACATCTATCCCACTCCCTCCACGCAGGATAATTTGATCTACTTTTCCACCGGTTTCATACGATTCAACATAAAACCCATCTACCACATTTTTTTCCATAAACTCTCTGTAAGCCTCGGGAAGCATCATAGAAGATACAGGAAGGTCAATCTGCATCAGACAGCCATCCTGAAAATAGATTCGTATTCCTTTTTGAACGAAATTTGTATACGTATCGTCCGACTTTATTTTCTGATATATTGAAAAAATGTTTTCTAACCCCGCTTCTGCCAGCTTTACCAGAAGCTTTTCCGTATTTTGTTTTCTCTTTTCATCGTATCGCTCCCACTCTTCTTCATCTTCTGCTTCCATTTGGGCAACAGAAAATACCTGTTCCGCCCAATCAATCGAACTTTTACTGCCGGAATGATTTTCCACATATCTTTTATACCGTTCCATACAATTTTCAAAATTCCCTTCATCCCAAACATAATATTCCATATCTTCTAATTCCAAAGAAGATATGGAATTTACAATCTGACTCGCCAACTGATAATTGGATGAATGAATTTGAAGCTTCAAAGGTTCTGATTTTCGTAATGACAATGTATCATGTACGCTCTCCTCCTGATAAAGGACACCATCTTTTTGCTGACATTCTACGACTTGTTCCAAAGCATCCTTCTCTCCGCACCCACAAAGCAAAAAGCACATAGCAATCCCAAGAAAAAATACCTTTTTCATTAATTTCATCTCCAATCTATGAATAATACCTTCGGATTGCCTGTCGTACAATCATCCCGGTTAAAACAGCAACAATAATCATTATGATAAGACTTACCAAAAACGAAAAACGCCCTTCATTTGAAAACACTGCCAAAAACATAGCCGCACACACACTAATACAGCCTACAAAAAGATGTTCCAGAACGCTTGATGTAATAAATCTTCCATCGGTAAAATTTTGTCTACGATATAGTATAGCAATTAAAATCATTGAAAATAGCCATATACTAATCAGACATAAAAACTTAGGAAACAAATCAGAAAATGTAACTACGTTAAAGCCTCTATATAAATAATTTTCTGTAAGTTCTCCTTCAAAGCTAGGAACAAGATTGTTCCCCAAAGAATTTCCAAACCACGGAAGAAAAATTTCAAACAATTTATGAGTTTCTTCCGCATAACCTCTGAAAGATACAAATAAAAGATCAAATTGCCTGATAAGGTAGGCCGGTGCCAGCGCCGCTGCCATACCTACAAAACCCGCAATCAGGCATGGATTAACAATAATCTGCGTTAAGAAGTAAATGGAATAAAGTACAATAGCTGACAGCCAAAACATCCCAATATTTAAAAGTAAATTTTCTATACTTTCATTTGCATAAATAAAATCAAAATACGGATTTGAGAGGCTTTCTTTTAGTATATCATTAATATAATATTGAAAAATCCCCACACTGCCAACCATAAATACAAGAATAGGCAAGGTAATTGTTAAAATCCCACTCACATATTTAATCCATAGCGTATATACACGTTTTAGCGGCAGACTGCCTAAAAATTCACTTGTTGTCTTAACTTTCTGCTCATAAAATTGTACGACTGTCAGAATACTGATTCCTAAAAACAACCCTGTCTGCATCACTTTCAAAAATTCTACAATGTTACATACAATAACACTTCCTTGTGAGTACATATAGTTATCAAGTGTTATGTCGGTTGCCAAATGAATATGCAACCAGCAATACCCCACTCCTAGCATAGAAATTATCATTCCAGCAATTAAAAACCAACATACGTAACGCATTTCATGAGCAAAAATGGCGCTATATTTTTTTTTCATACCCACACCTCCTTTTTCATCCGCATCTGTTTTAAATAAACAAACAAAAGCATTCCTATCATTGCAAGCAAACCAGACACAGGAAGTCTCCACCCCTGCCCCACCGAAAGTTCCATAATTGAAAATCCAAAAATTTCAGCAAATATTCTTATCTGATAATAAACAAAATTAGCTATAAGCACAATCACGTGAACACTTGCATATCCAGTCAACAAGCCACAAAATGCGCAAGCCCATCCTGGAATCGGAACGGTAAATACTGTAAATATATTTGCTGAATCCGTTTTAATATATACTTTAATGCTTAGCCATAATAAAAGAGCTGAAAGAATCATTCCTGCCACTGACATAAGCGTATAAAAAATCCAATAAGCAATTGGCAACTCGCTTTCAAGAGTTAAAATCGGATATGATTCAATATAATCAAGCGGAGTAAAAAAATGATAACCTCCCATACTTGAATCAATCCATATCAAATATGCATTTAGTATATCAAAACCAAGTACTGTACTACTGCATATACAAAGCCAGACAAAGCTGGAATTTTTACTGCACAATATTTCCATAATAAAAAGTACCGTATAAAAAGTAAGTAAAAAAATACCCTGTGCCAGAAACTGCCATATTACAACATCCCAAATTCCCTTGTTGCCTGCATTCTGTATAACAACTGCCAATACATGAATAAAATATCCAACACCTAAGACTGTAAGCCCAGATAAATATGTAGTAATTAACAAAGTTTTCCGTTCAATCGGCAATTTCCCATAGAATTGAATATTTTCTTCTTTTCGCATCTGCCAGAATTGTATCATCACCAATCCAACCATTAAAAACAGGAAAAATGTCATACTGGAAGTAACAGCAGTATTATAATCTACTAACTGATCAAGATAAAATTCCCAACCAACTACATCTACCTTCTTTACATCTAAGACATAACTTGTATTGTAAATGCCTTCAAGCAACTGATATAGGCAAAGAACAACGAAAAAGAAATAATATTGCATCCGGATTTGTTCCCTATATAGAGTTGTGCTGATCATGTCGCATTCCTCCCTTATTCATATGGATAAACATTTCTTCTAAATCCACTTGCATCGGCTCTGCCAAAACTGCTCCCATCCCTTCTGCAATAGAAATAAAATCCATCTCCGAATCCTGTAGTGTAACCGTGTATACACTTCCCACATTTGAAATATGAAGCATCTGAGGCAATTCGTAAAATGCTTTTGGTGCTCCACCTGGAAATACAACCTGATATTTCTGCACCCTTGCTTTTACGTTCTCGATCTCATCCTCTACTTCCACCCGTCCGTTTTTCAATACAGTCATCGTATCACACACTTTTTCAAGTTCCAACAAATGATGAGACGAAATAATAACAGTCGTTCCATTTTGCTCTACAAAACTTACAAGAATATTTAACAAATCATGTTTTGCCACTGCATCCAACCCGGATGTCGGCTCATCTAATATAAGGATTTCCGGGTTCATGGAAAGATTCAACATAAATGCCACCCGCATCTGCTGTCCTTTCGATAATTGGCGAATCCTCTTTTCCGGATTTACCATAAAAATACGATTATATTCAAAAAAATCTTTCATCAAAAACCCCGGATACATTTTCTCATAAAATTTTGCAAGCTGAATCACCTTATATCCTACAAAAAACTGATTACTATCTGCCACATAACCAATCTTTTCTTTCACTTTTGGATTATCATAAACAGTCTCTCCCCCAACCAGTATTTTACCAGAGTCTGGTGCATAAATTCCGGTCAGGCATTTAATTAATGTTGTCTTTCCCGAGCCATTGTGTCCGATTAAACCATGAATTTTCCCCTTTTCTACCTGCATATGAATATCTTTTAAAACCGGGAATTTTTTATTTCCGTAGCTTTTATACAAATTTTTTACTTCAATCATACAAACTCTCCCCTCTGGATTTCACTACATATTTCTTCAACCATTTCCATAATTTCTTTTTTTTCAAAACCAAGATACAGTAGTTCCATACAAGGCACTTTAAATTGCTGCCTATATTTGCTGACTGTCTCCCATTTGGGCTCTGTTTTCAATTGTCTGGCAATAAAAGTTCCCTTTCCCCGAATCGTCTCAATAATTCCTGTCCGCTCCAACTCCTGATAGGCTTTCGCTACCGTACCCGGCGTCACGGATAAACTCAGGGCAAGCTTTCTCACAGACAGAACGGCATCCCCGGGTTTCAAATATTCTCTCATAACCAAATATTTATATTGCCGGATAATTTGCTCGTAAATCGGTTCATTACTCATCGGATTTATTTTTATCATCCCTGCCTCCTTTCACTGTATCACTTGAACTAGTACAGTTAATACAGTCAGTATAGTGACTATTTTTTGATTTGTCAAGCCCCTGTGTGCTTTTTCCAATAAAAAAACCACCAAACAAGAGCATCACCCTCATTGGTGGTTTTTCCGGCAAATATGATTTTTTATATTTTCCCAAGCCCGCCTATCATAAATTTCTGTAGCTGCAATGCCGTATCTTTTTGAAATGGTTCGAGCAAGAGTTCATTATTTGATATTATCCTCACACTTACCCTTGGCACACCCATTTTGTGACAGACTTCATAGACAGAAGCTGTCTCCATGTCTTCACACAGATTATGTTTCTGGTTCTGAATCCAGTGGATCCGGTCAACTTCTCTACTGTAAATATCTCCGCTACCAATCACACCAACATATTTTTTCCCTTCCGAATAGGAAAGCTGCTCAAAATACTGTACCAATTCAGGTGTAGCAGTCCTTGATTTTAGCTGGTCGTTAAAATGCCATGTTAATGAATCAGAACCTTCACCCTCTGCTCTGACCGGCATAACAAGATAATTCAAATATTCGCTGCGCTCCCCAATGATAATATCACCCGTATGTATCGTTTCCAAATGTGCCCCCGCGGTTCCCTGATTCAGCACAAAATCCGGCTCAAAGTTCATAATTCCGAGCATTGTTGCAATCGAAGAATTCAAGGTTCCCATTTTGGTACGGCTGATGACAACCTCTCTTCCTTCCAATTTTCCTGTCCAAAACCGGTAATTTTTTATAAGCTGCTCCTGCTTTTGTTCCAAACATTCGAGATAATGCGCAATTTCCAGAGTCATCGCACCCTGTATTAATAAAATTCCCATTCCAGCCTCCACTTCCGATTTTCTTTTAAATTCTTATTTTTCTGCCTGAATTTTCTCATACAATTCATTCAGATACATCCAGCGTTCCATCTTTTCTTCCAGTTGCTTTTCAACTTCTTCTTTTTTTACTGCAAGCTCTGCCAGCTTGGGATAATCCGTCGCAGCTTCCACAGTTGCTTTCTCGATTTCCTCTAAACCAGCTTCCAAATCTGCTATTTCATCTTCTATTGTACTCCATTCACGCTGCTCTTTATAGCTGAATTTTAATTTTTGCTCTCTAATCTTATAATTTTTCTTTTTTTCAGCTCTGACAAACTCCGACTCACTGATTTCCAATACATTTTTGCGATAATCCGTATAGCCGCCTTCATATTGAACAATTTTCCCATTTCCCTCAAATGCAAAAATACGTTTCACGGTACGGTCAAGAAAATAACGGTCATGGGATACGGTAATCACAATACCGTCAAAGCAATCCAAATAATCCTCCAAAACTGTAAGTGTCTGAATGTCCAAGTCATTTGTCGGCTCGTCCAAAACAAGTACATTCGGTGCTTCCATAAGAATTTTCAGTAAATATAAGCGCCGTTTTTCCCCTCCTGACAGTCTCTCAATCTTCTGATACTGCAATGTTGAATCAAATAAAAAACGCTCCAGCATTTTAGAAGCCGTAACCATGCCATCGGGTGTCGCAATATATTCTGCCGTTTCCTTAATATAGTCAATCACTCTTAACTGCTCGTCCAGGCATTCATTCTCCTGCGAAAAATATGCAATTGAAACAGTTTCCCCAATCTTAACATTTCCTTCATCCGGCTCCAGCCAGCCGGTAATCAGATTCATCAAAGTTGACTTGCCACAACCATTCTCACCAACAAATCCGACCCGGTCATGTTTTAAAAAAATATAAGAAAAATCCCATATCAATACTTTATTCCGAAAAGATTTTGAAACATGGTCCAATTCAATCGTACTTTTACCCAGTCTTTGACTTACCGTCTGTATATCCACATTCTGTTGCTGTTCCGGTGCGCACGCATCCCGCAATGCCTCAAACCGCGCAATATGCGCCTTCTGTTTTGTACTCCTTGCTCTTGCCCCCCGTTTCATCCATTCCCATTCCACTCTCAGCAAACTTTGGCGCTTCCGCTCTGTTGCCTGTTCGATTTCCTCCCTCTCCATTTTGCGCTCCAAAAATCCGGAATAGTTTGTCTGATAGCTATAAATATTTCCCTTATCAATTTCAATCATCCGATTTGATACACGGTCCAGAAAATAACGATCATGTGTCACCATAACAAATGCGCCCTTTCGGTTATTTAAGTACTGCTCCAGCCACTCCGTTGTCTTACTGTCTAAATGGTTCGTCGGCTCATCCATAACAAGAATTTCACAATCTGACAGCAAAGCTGCTGCCAATGCCACTCTTTTTTTCCCTCCACCGGACAAAGTTTCAATCTTCTGAGTATAATCCTCAAATCCAAGCCGGTTTAAAATTGCCTTTGCATCCCCCTCAATGCTCCATTCATTCTCATCTGTCTTATTTTGTGTTACAACATAATCATAAATAGAAAAACCTTGCTCAAAAATAGGATTTTGTTCCAGATAACAAATTCTAACCTGATTTCCACAAACCCGCACACCTTCGAATGATTCCTCAACCCCTGCAATAATTTTCAACAGTGTTGACTTCCCAGTTCCGTTAATACCGATAACACCAATTTTTTCTCCTTCATTAATACTAAAATCCGCTTTTTTAAACAACACTTTATCTGTATATGACTTTGTTAAATCTTTAATGGTCAATAAATTCATCTGTTTCTCCATTCTAGTTTCTAGTAATTCATATACATTCTAACATAAGACGCTCTTCTTATCACCTATATTTTGTAAAAAAGATATACGCTCCCATTCATTTTTACAGGCTTTGGTTGATAGATTTACAGGGTTCAATAGCAATGTATGCTAAGAAAGCGTTAAGGAAACACAAAAACTATTGTGAGATATTTTTAAAATTGTTACGATACTCTTGTTTGGCATAACGAGACGATGTGATGGATTCAATTTGGCGCCGTTATGCTGGCTTGAATGCAACATTACTTCAGAAAGGAGAAACGCATTATGGAGTTATCCAACACATTTGTCATATTGATGGGCCTTGGCACTGTATTTGTCGGATTAATTTGTATTATTTTGTTATGCGAGTTAAGTGGTTTTTTATGTAACCTCGGAACAAAAAAGGAAGACTCCGCTCCCACGAAACAGCCGGATGTTCAATTGCCACCGGTTACGAATCATCAGGAGCTGGTTGCTGCTGTTTCCGCAGCAATTGCAGAGGACTTAGACACAGATATTCGCGGAATTCGAATTGTATCAATGAAACAAATTTAATGGAAAGTGAGGATTACATAATTATGAAAAAGTATCGCGTAAATGTAAATGGAACAAAATATGAAATTGAAGTAGAATTAATGGGTGAGGCAGAAGTCAGCCAAAGTCAAAATGCCAGCCAGCCGGCTGCAAAACCGATTGCTGCCGGAGAGGGAAAAACAATTAACAGCCCTATGCCCGGTAACATTTTAAAAGTCAATGTTTCAAATGGTTCTTCTGTAAAAAGAGGCGATGTCCTTATGATTTTAGAAGCAATGAAAATGGAAAATGAAATCATGGCACCTCAAGATGGAACAATCACTTCTGTTGCCGTTATGAAAGGTGCTACCGTAGAATCCGGCGACCTGCTCTGCACGATTCAATAAGGGAGGGGCATACAGATGGATACATTAATTAATTTTATTGAACAAACCGGTTTCTCGATGGTAGCAGATAACTGGCGTGTTCTGCTTATGATTGCCATTGCCTGCTTTTTAGCATATTTGGCAATTGTTCGTGGTTTTGAACCGCTTCTTTTATTACCGATTGCCTTCGGTATGTTATTGACAAACCTTCCGGGTGCAGAAATGTTCCATGAAGAGTTTTTTGCAGGAGGACATGTCCACTGGGGTGAAATGGGAAGCGGAGAAATTACACCGGGACTCCTTGATTTATTGTATTTAGGTGTCAAGCTTGGCATTTATCCATGTCTGATTTTTCTTGGCGTCGGTGCCATGACAGACTTTGCCCCGCTAATTGCAAATCCAAAGAGTCTTTTGCTTGGTGCAGCTGCACAGCTTGGTATCTTTGTAACATTTATCGGAGCCAGATATTTAGGATTTACTCCTGCTGAGGCAAGTTCAATTGGTATTATCGGGGGTGCTGATGGTCCTACTGCTATTTTCGTCACATCCAAACTGGCGCCGCATTTACTTGGACCAATTGCCGTAGCAGCTTACTCCTATATGGCACTTGTGCCGGTTATTCAACCACCAATTATGAAGCTGCTGACTTCCAGCAAGGAACGTCAGATTGAAATGACAGAGCTTCGTCCTGTTTCCAAAAAGGAAAAGATTCTTTTCCCATTTATCATTACCATTTTTGTAGCTCTTCTCGTTCCTTCTGCCGCACCTCTTGTAGGTTCTCTGATGCTCGGAAATCTTTTCCGTGAATGTGGTGTTGTCGAACGTCTTAGTAAAACCGTACAAAATGAATTAATGAACATTGTTACTATTTTCCTTGGTGTAACAGTAGGTGCTACGGCGACAGCTACTACGTTCCTAAGCACTTCCACCCTAAAGATTCTGGCAATGGGCGTTGTTGCCTTCTCCCTCGGAACTGCCGGAGGAGTATTATTGGCAAAATTTATGAATTTATTCTTAAAAAACAAAATCAATCCTTTAATTGGGTCCGCAGGAGTATCTGCAGTACCAATGGCTGCTCGTGTTTCTCAAGTCGTTGGACAAAAAGAAAATCCAAACAACTTCCTTTTAATGCATGCGATGGGTCCAAACGTAGCCGGTGTAATCGGTTCGGCAATTGCTGCCGGAGTGTTGCTGGCATTATTCTTATAGGAGGCAGTATGACATATGAAAAATAAATTACATATTACTGATACCATTCTCCGTGATGCACATCAGTCACAGGCAGCAACAAGAATGCGGATTGAAGACATGCTTCCTGCTTGTGAAACTCTTGACAATATTGGTTACTGGTCACTTGAGTGCTGGGGAGGGGCAACTTTTGATGCCTGTATGCGCTTTCTAAATGAAGATCCTTGGGAACGCCTCCGCCGCCTAAAAGCAGCTATGCCAAAAACTCCTCTTCAGATGCTTTTAAGAGGGCAGAATATCCTTGGCTATAAGCATTACGCAGATGATGTTGTAGAACAGTTCTGTAAAAAATCAATTGAAAATGGAATTGACGTAGTCCGTATTTTCGATGCCCTAAATGATAAACGAAATATGGAAGCTGCTATGAAATATGTCAAGGAATACGGTGGTACTTGTGAAGCTGCTATCAGCTATACAGTCAGTCCGGTACATAATCTGGATTATTTCGTCAAATTGGCTGACGACTTATGCAAAATGGGCGCTGATGTAATCTGCATCAAGGACATGGCAAACCTGCTTTTACCATATGATGCTTATGAATTAATTAGTAAATTAAAACAAAATGTCGATGTTCCAATTCACTTACATACACATAATACAACGGGAACAGGAGATATGACATATCTCCTGGCTGCAAAAGCCGGTGTTGATATTGTCGACTGTGCTCTGTCTCCATTTGCAAATGGAACATCAAATCCGGCAACGGAGTCACTTGTTGCTACTTTAAAGGGACAAGACAGAGACACTGAATTAGATCTTGAATTACTGAGCCATGCAGCAACACATTTCCGCGGAGTTGCAGAACGAATGAAAGCAGAGGGTATCCTTGATCCTAAAGTATTAAATGTTGATACAAATACCCTGCTCTATCAAGTGCCTGGCGGTATGCTGTCAAACTTGATTTCTCAGCTAAAACAGGCAAATGCAGAAGATAAATATTATGAAGTATTAGAAGAAGTACCAAGGGTGAGAAAAGATTTTGGTTATCCTCCTCTCGTTACTCCAACCAGCCAGATTGTCGGCTCTCAAGCCGTTTTAAATGTTGTTTCCGGTACACGCTATAAAATCTTCACAAAGGAGTCAAAAGGTCTTCTACGTGGCGAATACGGCACATTACCTGGAACCGTAAATGAAGAAGTACGCAAGCTTGCAATCGGAGACGACAAAGTAATTACATGCCGTCCAGCTGACTTATTAGAACCAGAGCTTGCACATTACCGGGAAGAAACCAAAAACATTGCTAAATCAGAGGAAGATGTCCTAAGCTACGCACTCTTCCCACAGGTAGCAGAAAAATTCTTTCAGTTCCGGGACAACGCAGCACCGTTATCCCCGGACAGTACCATTGAACAATCTTCTAAAGATTCTGTAATTGAACTTTATGTTGATGATTGTTCCCTTAAATAAGCTAATTTCTCATTTTTGGGCCCACACTATAGAAAGACGGTCGTACGTAATGTATGGCCGTCTTCTTCTTTACATATCTAATTATTTCCTAACCTAATAAAAAACAAAAGCCCCATAATTCTGCATTAACACTGCGGATTCCGGGGACAAAAGTGCAATTATGAATCACATACCTCACAGGTTTACCTAAGGAAGAATGATTATAAACACAAACCTTTTTGTACTAAAAAGAGCGCGAGACGGGACTCGAACCCGCGACTTTCTCCTTGGCAAGGAGATGCTCTACCAACTGAGCCACTCGCGCATTGTGCTTGGCACGAATAATACTATACTATAACTAAGCACAAATGTCAACCCTTTTTTGATTTTTTTATTATATATGAAAATTGAGATTTATTACTCTATCCGTTTAAACTTATCTCTGCCTTGCTTACAAATCGGGCATATAAAATCTTCTGGCAGTTCATCCGCCTCATGAACATATCCGCAAACCTGACACACCCATTTTTTTATCGGTTTTTCCTGTAAATTTGTTTCTGCGTCCTCTTCCGGAATGTAGGTAGGAGCATTTTTTGGACTTTTTCCTTTTACAACTTTATGATAATAAGTATATGTCATAGCATCTGCTTCCTCATATACATCTCCATCTACAATCTCTCCCAGAAATACAGTATGTGTTGCTGTCTCCATACGATCAATCACTTTACAAATCAAATATCCACAGCTGTCCTTTACAACCGGAATTCCTTTCACAAATTCATGAGCCACGCCATCATACTTGTTCACATCTTTCCCTGACTGAAATCCAAAAGTTCCAATCAAACCCGCATCGGACTTTTCAGCGAGAATGGACAAAGAAAACATTCCCATCCGGTCAATACAGCCATTCGTATAATTATCATGATTCACACTAACTGCTAATGTAGCCGGAGAAGAAGTAATCTGCATCGCGCTATTTGCAATACAGCCCGTCGGACGTTTTTCATCCATTGCACTAACAACATATACACCATAAGACAAATATCTCAAAATATTTGAGTTCATATGAATTCCTCCTCGTATTCTAAGTAAATCCAGGCACCCATTGGAAACCGCCTGAAAAATAAGTTTCTCACAATTTTGATTCTATAACCCCATTGTACTATTATGCCTCATCTTGGTCAATATCTATTACAAATTGTATCAAAACTTTTCCTCAAACATATATTACCAAAAAGAGCATGAGGCGATACTTTGAACTTTCAAAGCAAACGAAATATTTTTTCCGACTTAATTTTCCTGGGACACCCAGACGCATATGCAATTTTAAATGGTTCCAGCAAGTACCCTGATTTAAGCGGCCTCGTAAAATTTTATGATTGCCCGCATACAGGAGTTCTTGTTGAAGCAGAAGTCTACGGATTGCCGCCACAAGGAGACTGTAAAAACTGTTTTTACGGCTTCCATCTGCATGAATATGGCGACTGTTCCGATCACTTTGAAAATACCGGAGGGCACTGGAATCCGGAAGGCCATCCGCATCCGCATCATGCCGGTGATTTTCCACCACTTTTGGGCAACAGCGGATATGCATACTCTGTATTTTTTGATGACAAACTGGAAATATCATCCATACGAGGAAGAGCAGTTATCGTTCACGCCCAAAGAGATGATTTTACCTCACAGCCATCCGGAGATTCCGGAGCAAAAATCGGTTGCGGAACTGTTATTTCAGTAAACAGCGCCCCATAAGGAGCGCTGTTTCACTTTTAAGCAGGTTCAACCATATCCTGGATTATGTGTACCATTGTTTTTCCAATCCGATGTTCCTCCACTTCCAATATCTCAATCGACAAACCATCTTTTTCCAGAGAAAGCCTTGTTCCATCATCGGGTACTTTTCCAAGCTGACCACAGATATATCCGCCAAATGTATCATAGTCCTCTGGCAATACAACATTTAACTGTTTCATAACTTCCGCCAGCTCTGCTGTTCCATATATACTCCATGTCATTGCATCAACCTTTTCAATCTCCCTTCTTCTGTTTTCATCAACCTCCAGTTCTCCTACCAGCTCTTCAATCAGGTCATGAATCGTTACAATACCACTCATCCCCCCATATTCATCCATAACAACAGCAAAATGTTTTCCTGTTTCTTTCATATTACGAAAAAGTACATCTGCCTTCATACTTTCTGGTACAAGAATCGGTTTTTCCAAAAGCCTTTGAATGACGATCTCCGGGGACCGGTCTTTTTGGCAAAAATAATCCTTTGTATTGAGAACTCCAATAATATCATCGTCCCGTTCTCCGCAAACCGGATAAAAGTTATGCCGGCTGCCGCAAATGGTCTGTTCCCACTCTTCCATACTCTCATCACTATGCAGTAATTCTACATCCGTACGATGTGTACAAACCTGTTCAATTGAAATATCATCAAACTCAAAAACGTTCTGAATCATTTCATTCTCATGACTATCAATTGTTCCCTCTTCGCTTCCTGCTTCCAGCATTGTACGAATCTCTTCCTCGGTTACCCTCTCTTCATCTTCATCCGGATTAATTCCCATTATTCGCAAAACAAGATTGGTTGATACCGTTAGAAGCCACACAATAGGTGAAAAAATCTTTGATACTACATGCAAAAGACCTGACATGCCTAGCGCCAGTTTCTCGGGATTTTTCATAGCTATTCGCTTCGGTACCATTTCCCCGAAAACAATATTGAAAAAAGCCAGAATTAATGTAATAAGAAATACAATAGCCGAGCGTAACACCTCACCTGGTAAAGAAACTCCTGCACGGATACAAACCTCTA
>CATZVV010000012.1 GCA_958425285.1 uncultured Lachnoclostridium sp.
TTTGTAAAAAAATCTGGGAATTAAATTTATATACACCCTAAAATAAGGCACTTACCATTTAGGTTTTCATTTGCAGTGGAAAGCATTAATTTAATTCGGTTTAGCTGATTCACTTCGCTGGCACCCGGATCATAATCCACAGCTACAATGTTGGATTCAGGAAATGTTTTTCTCAATTGTTTGATAACACCTTTTCCCACAACATGATTTGGTAGACATCCGAATGGTTGAGCACAAACGATATTCGGGACATCACTGTGTATCAGTTCTACCATTTCAGCTGTCAAAAACCAACCTTCACCGGTTTGATTTCCAATAGAAACGAATGGCTTTGCAAGTTCAGCTAAGTCTCGAATATCTGACGGTGATGAAAAACGCTTGCTTTCAGAGAGTGCCAGTTTCATTGTCTTTCTGTAGTGTTCAATCACGTGAATTACAAGGCTTGATGTAATAGAACTCATTTTGCTTTTTCCCAGGTGTTCATGTTTAAAGATATTGTCATAGGAACTGTAGAGGAAAAAGTCAATCAAATCAGGTGATACTGCTTCAGCACCTTCTGCTTCCAGCAATTCTACCAGATAATTATTAGCAGCCGGAAGGAATTTGACAAGGATTTCTCCTACGATTCCAACACGAGGTTTACATATACTGTCATCTAAAGCAATTGTATCAAATTCTTGTATGATTCTCATTACATTTTGTTTAAACTTGCTCATTTTTGCTTTTTTCAAATCTTTTACACAAATGTCAATCCATTTTTGATGTAGTGCATTTACAGAACCAGGCTCCTTTTCATACGGGCGGGTTTTGTAGACACATCGCATAAAAATATCTCCATATACAAGTGCCTGCAATGCACGGTTTACCATTGACAGGCTTGGTTTGAAACCTGGATTTCTTTCGATTCCCATACTGAGTGAGATTACTGGGATTTGTTCCATTCCAGCTTTTTGCAAAGCACGTCGGATAAATCCGATATAGTTTGTTGCGCGACAGCCGCCACCAGTCTGAGTAATGATAATTGCTGTTTTGTTTAAATCATATTTTCCGGACAGGAGAGCTTTCATGTATTGTCCGACAACGATGAGAGATGGGTAGCATGCATCGTTGTTAACATATTTGAGTCCATAATCTAATTCATCTTCTCCTGTAGGCAGGCTGACTAGATTGTACCCGCAATATGAAAGTGCGGGCATAAGCAAGTCAAAGTGGATAGGTGACATTTGTGGTGCCAGAATGGTATATTCTTTCCGCATTTCTTTTGTAAATATTTTTCTTTGATAAGAGGCTGGATTTATGCTGCTTTTAATATTTTTGCGTTTTCTATCCTTTACGGCGGAGAGCAGTGAACGAATGCGGATACGTGCCGCACCCAAATTACTGACTTCATCGATTTTAAGTACGGTGCATATTTTTCCGGAGCCAGTTAAAATGTCATTTACCTGGTCTGTCGTTACGGCATCCAGACCACAACCAAAAGAATTTAGCTGTATCATATCCAAGTTATCCTGAGTTCGAACAAATGTAGCCGCTGCATAAAGGCGTGTATGATACATCCACTGATCCATAACAATCGTTGGCCGTTCTATGGGTGCCAAATGGGAAATGCTATCTTCAGATAGCACGGCAATACCGTATGATGTCAGCAATTCAGGAATACCATGATTGATTTCTTTGTCGATATGATAAGGGCGTCCGGCGAGTACAATTCCGTGCTTACCGGTGTTTTTTAAATATTCCAGAACTTCTTCTCCCTTGTTTTGGATGTCTTGTCTCGTTTGTTCAAGCTCCTTAAATGCTTTCTGAGCAGCTCGCCGGATTTCCTGAACGGGAATACCGTTTTCTTGGGACAAAAATTTTACGAGTTCATCTTCCATTATCTTTTCACTTTCAAAAGAAAGAAAAGGATTTTGAAAGATGATGGAAGGATTATCAAGCTCCTCTACATTGTTTTTTATGTTTTCTCCATACGATGTAACAATTGGGCAGTTGTAGTTGTTCCCGGAATCTGGAAATTCTTTGCGTTCATATGGGATGCAAGGATAAAATATATAAGAAATCCCTTGTTTTAACAGCCACATAATGTGTCCATGTGCCAGCTTTGCCGGATAACATTCAGATTCACTCGGAATTGATTCAATGCCAAGAGAATAAATATCCCTGCTTGATGAAGGGGAGATAATTACCCGGTATCCTAATTCTGTAAATAAGGTAAACCAATATGGGTAATTTTCATACATATTCAAGACACGGGGAATTCCGATTGTTCCACGGAATGCCTGTTCTGCGCCCAATGGTATATAACTTTCAAATAAACGCTGATTTTTGTATACATAAAGATTTGGGATGTCTTTATTTGTTTTTTCCTTTCCTAATCCGCGTTCACAACGGTTTCCGGAAATAAAACGCCGGCCGCCTGTGAATTTATTAATGGTAAGAAGACAGTGGTTCGTACAGCCTTTGCAGCGTGCCATTGAACTTTCAAATTTTAAATCGATAATGTCCTCCAGAGAAAGCATGGAAGAACGCTGTCCCTGTTCATAATGCTCTCTGGCAATTAAGGCAGCGCCAAAAGCTCCCATAATACCTGCAATGTCGGGGCGTATGGCTTCGCATCCGGCAACACGTTCAAAGCTGCGGAGTACGGCGTCATTATAAAAGGTGCCGCCCTGTACGACAATATGTGAGCCTAAATCTTTCGGATCGGTTAGTCGTATGACTTTGAGAAGTGCATTTTTTATTACAGAAATAGCAAGCCCTGAAGAGATGTCGGCGACAGTCGCGCCTTCTTTTTGCGCCTGTTTTACCTTTGAGTTCATAAAGACGGTACAGCGTGAACCAAGATCAATTGGGTTCTCTGCAAATAGTGCAAGCTGCGCAAAATCTTTTACTTCATAGTTTAAAGAACGAGCAAACGTTTCAATAAATGAGCCACAGCCGGAAGAGCAGGCTTCATTTAATTTTACGCTATCTACTGTTTGGTTCTTGATTTTTATACATTTCATATCCTGCCCGCCAATATCAAGGATACAGTCAACTTCAGGATCAAAGAATGCAGCAGCATAGTAATGTGCTACTGTTTCTACTTCACCTTCATCCAGCATAAGAGCAGACTGAATCAATGCTTCCCCATATCCGGTTGAACAGGAACGTACAATTTCGACATTCTCCGGCAACAGAGTGTAAATTTCTTTGATTGCCTTTATTGTTGTTTTCAATGGGCTTCCATTGTTATTATCATAAAAAGAATAGAGTAGTGAACCGTTTTCTGAGACCAATGCAACTTTTGTTGTGGTAGAGCCGGCATCTACACCTAAAAATGCTTTTCCATGATAGTCAGCAAGATTTGCTTTTTGTACGATATGTTTTGAGTGGCGATCTAAAAACATCTGATATTCTATTTCATCTTTGAACAGTGGTTCCATTCGGGTAATTTCAAATTCCATATGAATGTCGGAAGAAAGTTTTTCAAAAAGTCTGCCAAGTGTAGTTTCCCCATCACCTTTGCTATTCATAGCAGCACCGGATGCTGCAAAGAGGTGGGAATATGTCGGAGCGATAACTTGTTCATTTGTTAGATTCAGTGTCCGTATAAAGGCTTGCTTTAATTCGGACAGAAAATGTAAAGGTCCGCCTAGAAAGGCTACATTCCCACGTATTGGTTTGCCACAGGCAAGGCCACTGATTGTTTGATTGACAACTGCTTGAAAAATAGAAGCAGATAAGTCTGGTTTAGATGCACCTTCATTAATCAGGGGCTGAATATCTGATTTCGCAAACACACCGCAGCGAGCTGCAATTGGGTAAAGAGCCTGATAATTTTTTGCATACTCATTCAGACCGGTTGCATCTGTTTTAAGGAGTGTTGCCATCTGGTCAATGAAAGAACCAGTACCACCTGCACAGACTCCGTTCATACGCTGTTCAATACCGCCGGTAAAATATATGATTTTTGCATCTTCACCGCCGAGTTCAATTGCAACATCTGTCTGAGGTGCAAAATCTTTAAGGGAAGTAGCTACACTGACAACTTCCTGAACAAAAGGTATTCCCAGATGATTTCCGATTGCCAGGCCACCTGAACCGGTTATCATTGGGCAAATGGTAATATCACCGAGTTGCTGATATGCTTTGTCGATGATAGATTTTAATGTTTCTTGAATGTTGGCAAAATGACGTTCATATGCAGAGAAAATAATTTTATTGTTTTCGTCTATAATTGCAATTTTAACGGTAGTAGAGCCTACATCAATACCAATTCGTTTCACGTTATTATTCATTACATCCTCCATTGTCTGCCTTCTTATTTATAAAGTGCATCCCCGATAAATCTACATTATACGACAAAACTTCCAAAATCGCAACATTGTAATTGTCACCAAATTGATTCATAGTGAATAGAATAGCATAAAATAAAAAAGGAAATGATGGAAATGAAAGGACGTTATTGTAATGGATTCGTTCATGTTGTCAAGCCAGGAGATACACTATACATGATTAGTCGAAAATATCGTGTTCCGCTTGCTTTAATTTTACGTGCGAATCCTTATGTAGATGTCTACAATATGCAAATCGGACAGGAAATATGTGTACCGGTAATGCACAGCCCGCGAGTTTCTGGATTCCGGACAATTGAAGATGAATTAATGGAAGATAATAATATGCCTGCACAGAATATGCAGCCGGAAGAGATGAATATGGAAGACAGCCAAGACAACAACAGGATGAATATGCAGTCAGAAAATGATGTCACCGCTGAAGAAGATTTTATTATGGAGGAAGAGAAAGAGGTTTATATTACCGACGGAGAGAAAAGTTTGGGAGATGTGTTAAAAGAATTTGGAGTGGAACTAGAAAAATTTGAGGAATATAACGATTTATCACAGGTTTTGCTGGCAGATGATGTGGTTCTCTACTTTCCAAAGAAGGTTTGACAAAGATTCAGTTTCCCCCTATAATAAAGAGTGATTGCATTACCCTGCGGAGCAAGGTTTAAAGCCGCAGGGTAATGCCGTGAGTAGACAGAAGATGGAAAGGAGGAGCAAAAGATGATTGAAATTTTTAAGACAGTAGAAGATAAATTGGAATCTTGCAGTGAAATTATAGAAGGCTGCTGGGTTGCAATGACCGGGCCAACAAGAGAGGAATTGGAACGAGTCGAACAGGAAACCGGTGTGGACATGCAGGATCTGAAAGCTCCTCTTGATGATGAAGAGCGTTCGAGAATTGAGGTAGAAGACAATTATGTTATTGTGCTGGTGGACATCCCTTCTCTCGATGAACGGGATCGTTATATTACAATTCCGCTCGGCATTTTTATGACGAAGGATATGTTAATTACAGTCTGCCTTGAAGAAAACAATATTTTGACCGCTTTTTCCAGAGAACGTGTCAGGAATTTTTATACGTTTAAAAAGACGCGTTTTGTCTTTCAGATTTTGTATCGGAATGCAACATCTTACTTACGATATCTCCGAATTATTGATCGGAAAAGCAGTGAAATTGAGGAGAAACTTCATATTTCGCAGCAAAATAGAGAACTAATTGAATTATTGGAGTTGGAAAAGAGCCTGGTATATTTCTCCACTTCACTTCGATCGAATGAAGTTGTGCTGGAAAAACTGCTTCGTACTGAAAAAGTAAAAAAGTATCCTGAGGATGCGGATTTGCTGGAGGATGTTATTATTGAAAATAAGCAGGCGATTGAAATGGCGAATATTTACAGTGGTATTTTAAGTGGGATGATGGATGCTTTTGCATCTGTTATTTCAAATAACTTAAATATTGTTATGAAGTTGCTGGCAACAGTAACAATTGTACTTTCAATTCCGACGATGATTGCCAGCTTTTATGGAATGAATTTTTCGCATATTCCGCTTGGTGATGCTCCGTATGGGTTTTATCTTGTGACGGGTGCGACATTGATTATTACGATTGCTGTAGCTATCTTTTTTAGAAAAAAGAATTTATTTTAATGTTTAAATTTGAGCGGAAAAGGAAATGGAGGACTTTATGAAATGGATTTACAAGGCAGAGCGGAGATTCGGGAAATATGCTATTCCAAATTTGATGAAATATGTCATTGGCCTGCAAGTGCTTGGCTCGCTGATTGGGTTAATCAATCCGTATCTGTATGTTAATTTTTTGTCATTTGATGTAACTAAGATTTTTCATGGGCAAATATGGAGGTTGTTTACATTTTGCATGTATCCCGAATTGAGTAAAGCAAATCTTTTGGTAGATGCATTGTTTTTTGCAATTATGGCATATCTTTACTATTCAATTGGTACGACATTGGAGCGGGTATGGGGAACATTCCGGTTTAGTCTCTATTTTTTCAACGGAGTTCTGTTTACTATTATTGTTTCAATTTTTTACTATTTTGTTACGGGAGACTCTATGAGCGGAATTTATTTTGTCAGCCTGGACTATATATATCAGGCAATGTTTCTGGCCTTTGCCTTTTTATTCCCTGATACACAATTTCTGCTTTATTTTGTGATTCCGATTAAGGCTAAATGGCTTGGCTTTGCTTATGTTGCTTTTTCGGTATATGAAGCAATTATTAATTTTATGAATTATCAATATTTATCAATATTGCTGCTTGTTGTTGCCCTTGGAAACTTTCTACTGTTTTATTTCCTCACGCAAAATCCGAGGAGAAGACGTCCATTTTCTTATCAGCGGACACAGACGAAGAGGAATGTTCGTTATAAAAATACAGCACAGCAGCAAAATACAGGTCCACATCACCGCTGTGCAATCTGTGGAAGAACAGAACTGGATGCACCGGAATTGGACTTCCGGTACTGTTCAAAATGTGAAGGAAATTATGAATATTGTTCCGAACATCTTTTTACACATGAGCACGTACACAAACATTGAGGAGGATTATGATTTATGGGTACAATGGAATTACTTTGTCTGCTTGTAGCAGCAGTTTCAATTGGTATGTGGCTGGTTTATCATTATCAGCTGCGTTTGGAGCCGGGAAATAATTTTGGAACGGAAAAGGAGACAGCGAGCCAGATGATGAGTTTGTTCATTTTGCTCGGTATTGCATTTATTGTAAAAAGCTTACTGGCGTCAGTAATGGAAGGGCATGGAACGGATGTAGGCTGTTTTACAGCATGGTCAGACATGGTATATGAAAATGGAATTACCAAGTTTTATCATTTGGATGCATTTACGGACTATCCGCCCGGATACATGTATATTCTATATTTTACAGCTGCATTTCGTAAACTTTTTGGAATTGAAGCTGGTTCTGGAATAGGTGTTTATCTTATTAAACTGGTTCCGATTCTTTGTGATTTAGCTGCCGGCTATGTGATTTATAAAATTGCGAGAAAACGCTTTTCACAAGGCTCATCTTTATTTTTATGCGGATGCTATGTGTTGAATCCTTTAGTAGTGTTGGATTCTTCATTTTGGTGTCAGGTAGATAGTGTGTTTACCTTAACTGTATTGTTGATGTGCTATCTGTTTATGGAGAAAAAGAGAATTCTGGCATATTTTGTATTTGCAATTGGAGTTCTTTTAAAACCGCAGACACTTATTTTTGGTCCAGTGCTGATTTTTGTTATTATAGATCAGGTATTTATACATGAGTTTTCGACAAAGAAGTTTGTGAAAGATTTAATTGGTGGATTAGCGGCTGTTGTTTCCTTGTTTTTACTGGCACTTCCATTTGGTTTGGAAAAAGTAATTACACAATATGTAGAGACTCTTGGTTCTTATGAATATGCCAGTGTAAATGCTTATAATTTCTGGGGATTTTTGGGACGAAATTGGGCAGCCCAGGATGGGAAATTTTTGTTCCTGGAGTATCGTCAGTGGGGAACTTTGGCAATTGTAGCAGCAGTTGCACTTGGAGCATGGGTATACTTTAAACATATAAAAGATGATTCAAAATATTACTTGAGTTCAGTTGTTATTGTGTGTACTATGTTTATGTTCTCTGTTCGTATGCATGAAAGATATATTTATCCGGCTATTGTTTTAATGCTTGTTGCGTATATTGTGAAACCGAAAAAGGAATTTTTCTATTCCTACATAGCGCTCAGTGCGGTTTCATTTGTGAATGTAGCACATGTTCTGCATACATTTGTAGAATATGAGACGACAGGTCCAAACGATATTATTGTTCGTTGGGTTGCAGTAGCAATGATGATTGTATATGGCTATGTTATGATATATTGTTTTTCCTCAAAAAAAGAAGATATATTTCCTTTTATTCGGACAAGAAAGGGTCTGGAAAAACCGGATTTGCGACCAAAGAAAAAACCGTTTGCAATTGCATCTTCACAGATTGTAGAAAAATTAACAAGAGTGGACTACATTGTTATGTTCTCGATTATTACAGTTTATTCCGTGATTGCATTAGTAAATCTGGGCTCTTTCTCAGCTCCTGAGACACCTTGGAATTCTCAAAAGGATGGAACGGAAATTCTCCTGGACTTAGGAGAGCAGAAAACAGTAAATGAAGTATGGGCATTTCTTGGAAACTATGAGTCAAGAAACTTTCAGGTCGAAGTGGGAAATGATTTGAACCAACCTTTTCAACTGTTACAGGACACCAATTTTGCAAGTGTATTTAACTGGCAGAAGGCTGCGATTAAAACAAGTGGTGATAATGGGACAGATACGGTGCTTGCCGGAAGATATATAAAGTTGACAGCGAAGGAGGAACCGTCTGTATTGATGGAACTTGTTTTGCTGGATCAGGACGGAAATCAGGTTACACCGGTAAATGCTTCACAATATGAGTCTTTATTTGACGAGGCAGATACGTTTGAAGATCAGGAGTCTTATTTAAAAGGTACAATTTTTGATGAGGTGTATCATGCGAGAACGGCATATGAGATGAAAGAGGGCTTATATTGTTATGAGAACACTCATCCGCCACTTGGAAAGTTTTTGATTTCGCTTGGTGTACGTACCTTTGGTATGAATCCGTTTGGATGGCGTATTGTTGGTACCTTATTTGGAATTGGAATGCTTCCGTTTATCTATCTGTTTGGCCGCAGGATGTTTAACAAAACTTGGCTTGCCGGTGTTGTTACGACTTTGTTCGCCTTCGATTTTATGCATTATGTACAGACTAGGATTGCGACTATTGACGTTTATGGAACTTTCTTTATTATTGCCATGTACTATTTTATGTACCGTTATTCACAAATGAGTTTTTATGATACAAAATTGAAAAAAACGCTTGTTCCGCTTGGCTTAAGTGGTTTATGTATGGGTCTTGGTATTGCGAGCAAATGGACGGCTGTTTATGCAGGTGCAGGTTTGGCTGTTATTTTCTTCTGTATTATCGGATGTCGGGTGCGCGAGTATTTATATGCTTCAAAGCGGACGGCCGCTAAAACATCCGGTATTTCAAATGCACATGTAGTTTCCTGTTTTAAGAAAAATATGCTGATTACTTTAGGAGCCTGTGTTATTTTCTTTATTTTAATTCCGGGCATTATTTACCTGTTATCCTATCTTCCGTTTAGCGATGGAACGAATGACGGTTTGTGGACACAGATGATTCGGAATCAGCAGACGATGTTTAGTTATCATTCTGCTTTGGTGGCTGAACATCCGTATTCATCATGGTGGTATGAATGGCCAATTATACTACGTCCGGTATTTTATTATTCGAATAGCACTGTGGAAGGATTGGTACAGGGAATCAGTGCATTTGGTAATCCATTAGTTTGGTGGGTAGGAATTCCGGCATCCATGTATATGGTTTACCGCATTTTTAAGTATAAAGATAAGCTTGCATTGTTCCTGATTGCTGCTTATATGGTGCAATTAGGACCTTGGATGTTAGTGACAAGAATTACATTTATGTATCACTATTTCCCGAGTGTACCTTTTATCGTTTTGATGATTGGTTATTGTATGAAGTGTTTTGCCGGAGAGAATAAAAGGCGGATTCGAGGGGCTATTGTTTATACAGCAGCATCTGTTGCATTGTTTGCATTGTTCTACCCGGTATTGAATGGAATGCCAGTAGAGTCGGAATTTGTTGTGAATGGGCTAAAATGGATGAAGGACTGGGTATTGACCTTGTAAGGAGGAAAAGTTTTTGAAGCAGGTAAAGACACTCATGAAAGAAATACAGCAGGGAAATCATTTGGATGAAAATCTGATTGAATATAAAGAACGGGCATACTTCCTTTATGGGGAGTATGCGAGTCTTGAATTGGTTTTTTCTGCTTTTTTGTTAATGGAAGAGGTTCAAGAAGAAAAAAGAGAGATTGCAGTATCGAATTACAAAATTCTCAATCAGATTAAAGAGGCGATAAAACAACTTGCATCCGGCACAGCAAAGAATGAGAATTTAATTACCTGGATGAGGGAACTAAGAGGTGATATTACAAAAGAAATGGATATGCTGACAGCATATACGGATCGTTTTATCTGCTATGAATATATATTAAATCGAATGGAGTTTCGGTATACAGATGAAAAGATGTTAAAGAAGGAATTGGAAGAAATCGATGAGAACATTTGGATGAACCGGCTTATGCGCTTTCTTTTTTCAACAAAGGATCAGGCAGTTATCAATGAAAATCTTCGGAGTGTAATGGGACAACTTCCCATTCGAATGACAAAGGCTAAATTCTTTGAACGATTGCAAGAGACATTGACGCTTTATAAAGGTTCTGAGAAAGCATCTTTAGATGAATTCCTCTATATGGTAAGGACAAGTGCAATGCTTTATGAACCGGAAATAACAGAATATGAACAGCATTCTTGCTTTGAAACTATACTGAGGAAGCTCGAAGACTGCGACTATGTAGGCTGTAAGGAAGAGACATTCTCCCAGTTAGTGAAAGAATTACAGGAGAGTGCTAAAACGATTCATGAGATTACAGATTTTTATTATATGCTTCAAAATATTGTAAATCAGATTTATGCAATTGCACTTTGCCGGAAAAATGGTGCTTGTGGGGATACAATTTCAATAAAAGCCATGGAGATTTTAAGAAAAGTTATCTCGGGAAAAACAGAATCGGAATATTTAATTCCTTTTGAAGGAAAAATTGAGAAGTATGCTGAAGAAAGTAGCTACTTTGAAGCAGCTTTATATGAAGTTCGTTCTTCGTATATGGAAAAGGTAGAAGAATTACAGCTGACAAAGTCAATGGAGGAACTTGTAGTAGTTGCGAACCTTCTATCTGGAAGTCTATTCATTGATTTAGAGAAGAAGGTAGAAAATCGAATTGTGGAGGAAGCAGATATAAAAGATGCGGCGGCTCAGCTGATAGAAGAGTTTGAAGTGAAATTTAATTTGTGCAGCAAACCTGTGCGTCGAGCAATTATGGCTCAAGTAGCCCAAACTTTTCCGCTTGGTTTTCAGAATACGGATCAGGTGAAGGAGTGTATTCGACAGTCCTTATTTATGTGTCAGGATAGAGCGGAAAAGATGGCAGTTATTCAAATATTGAATCAGCTGATAGAAGACAGATAAAAGGCAGGGATTCGGATGATTATGTGGTTTGACAAGCTTTATATAGATGAATCTTTAAAAAAGCATAAAAAGCGTTGCATGAAGCAAATCGAGGCACAAAAGCTATGGAAAAGGAGTTATACTGTGATTGTCCTTGCCTCAAACGAAGAAGATTTGTTTGATATTATGGAAAGCCGTGAAATGTTTTTTAAATATTACAGACGGAAAAAAGTATATATTGCAGGTGTGGCAGAAAATCCAGAATCTGCCCTTGAATTATTACAGCAGATGCTTCTGGATTCATATGAAAAGGGAGAATTCTCTCCACGCAGGACATTTTCCAAAGAGCACTTTGTGTGTGGTTAAGAAAATGCCGGGAAGGATGTGAGGGAGTGGCAGTTTTATTACTTGTTTTAAAATGGATTGGTTTACTTTTGACAGCAATTATTGTGCTGTTGCTTTTTGTGCTTGTATGTGCCCTTTTCTCACCAATACGTTATAGACTTTCGTTTGAATATTTTGGGAAACCCATATTTTTTTATACCTTTCGCTGGTTGGGTATTGTTTCAATAAAACAGAGAAAGGGAAGCAATTCTGTCATTTTATGTATTTTTGGTATTCCGGTTAAGCGTTTTGGTGAATCTGTGAATAAAAAGACCTCGCGTGACAAATCCTCAAAGGATGAGAGAAGAAAAGCCAGCGACAGAGCGGGGGAGAATGCTGTGGAGCGAGTGAAAGATGCAAGTCAGAGATGCGATAAAATTCAGAAGACAACAGGAAAAAAGAAAAAAAGGCTTAGGGAAAAGAAGGGGCTCTCCTTTGAGAAAGAAAAGGAGGAAGAAAAAATTTCATGGAAGAAAAAACTTTCCTTTCCTTTTCGAAGGGTTTCTAGTATAATTAGATTTATTCGAAAGAAAGAAAATAAATTGGCGTTCCAGATGGTGATTTGGGAAGTAAGGAAGCTTGTTAAATATAGCTCTCCGAAGAAGATAAAGGGAAAGGTTGTTTTTGGCACAGGTGATCCGTCTTCTACCGGACTGGCACTTGGTGGACTCAGTTTACTGCCATGGATTTACAAAAAAGAGTTGGAGATTACACCAGACTTTGAACAGCGTCGTTTAGAAGGTCGGCTTGAATTAACAGGACGGATACGAGTCATTTATTTATTACGTCTGTTTTTGCGTCTATACCAGCATAAGGAGTTGAAACGGACAATAAAGGAATGGAGAAAAATGTAAAGGCTATCGGCGGGTATTGAAGCGGATGGTAAAGATTCGTTTTGAATTAAGAAAAAGGAGGGAAATTTTATGGTGGATAATACATTTAACAGCACGATGGAATCGTTATTTAAAGGGATGGACTCATTTATTACAACAAAGACAGTGGTTGGTGATGCAGTTCGTTTTGATGATGGAACAATTATTCTTCCATTAGTAGATGTAAGCTTTGGTGTAGCGGCAGGAGCTTTTGTAGCGGAAGGCGAAAAGTCAGACAAAAAGAATAACGGCGGCGGTGGATTGGGTGGTAAAATCCAACCAAGTTCTGTACTTGTTATTAAAGATGGAAATACAAAACTTGTAAATGTGAAAAATCAGGATACTTTAACAAAACTGTTGGATATGGTGCCGGATGTGGTAGATAAATTTAAAAAAGAGTTTTGTAAAGACGAAAAAAACAACGAAAAAGATAGTGTTAGTGAAAAATAATTTAAAATAGTTCAAATTTTAATTGAAAAATTAACTCATTTTTGATAGAATAGTTTTGTTTGTTGTAACAGTTAGACAAAAGGAGGTGCTTTTCGATGGCAAAGTGCGTAGTTTGTGATAAGAGCGTACATTTTGGTAATGCAGTAAGTCACTCACATAGAAGAAGTAATAAAATGTGGAAACCAAATTTGAAACGTGTTCGTGTTAAAATGAACGGTGGAGCGAAAAAGGTTTATGTTTGTACAGCATGTTTACGTTCCGGAAAAGTTGAAAGAGCATAGATTGTTTTCATAGAAAACTAAGGCGTTAATCAGACATCTGGTTAGCGCTTTTTCTGTTCATGGACTTTTAACAGCTTGTAAATAAGTTGTAGCCAAGTACCAGGCAAAGAATAATAATTGCAATCGCAAGAATACCATTTGTAAGGAATAACATAATTGTCATACCAATGCCAATCCAGAATAGAATAAAACCAAGCAATCGTTTCATAATAAACACCATATGAATGTTTCTTACTATTAGTATATACATCTTTTCAAAAAAATTTGTTTCTTTTTTCATAAAAAGATAGTATAATATAATTTACGAGTAGTATTGCGAAAGTGAAATTAGTATGATTTTAAGATGATCATTTATCGAGTATGAAATAAATAATAGGAGGACTACTTATGAAAGGACAAATGAATACAAGCATGGGCAAAATTATTGTAGATGAAGATGTATTGGCAAAGTATGCCGGCTCTGCTGCAGTTGAATGTTTCGGAGTAGTAGGTATGGCATCAGTAAACATGAAGGACGGCATTGTAAAGCTGTTAAAAAAAGATAACATAAAGCATGGGGTTAATGTTTCCATTGAAAATAACAAGCTTTATATTGAATTGCATATAATTGTTGCATATGAAGTAAGTATTATGGCTGTATCTCGTAATCTTGTAGATAATGTAAAGTACAAGGTAGAGGAGTTTACCGGTATGGAAGTTGGCAAGATTGTTGTCTGCGTAGAGGGAGTAAAAGTCGTAGACTAGGATTTAGAGCACAAGTTTCTTGATGGAGGAAAAAAACGTGGTAATTAAAACTTTAGATGTAACAATGGTCCAAAAATATTTTTTGGCAGGTGCAAGCGGCATTGAAGCAAAAAAAGAATTTATTAATGATTTGAACGTATTTCCAGTTCCGGATGGGGATACGGGTACGAATATGACGATGACTATAATGTCGGCGGCAAGGGAAGTGGCTGCGCTTACAAACCCAACAATGAAAGAGTTGGCAAAAGCAATTTCCAGTGGTTCACTGCGTGGTGCCCGTGGTAATTCCGGTGTTATTTTATCTCAACTTTTGCGTGGATTTACAAAAGAAATTTCAGAAGTAGAAAAGGTTAATGTGACAGTGATGACAGCCGCTTTCGAAAAAGCAGTAGAGTCAGCATACCGGGCAGTTATGAAGCCAAAAGAGGGAACGATTCTTACTGTAGCCAGAGGCGGTGCTGAAAAGGCGGCAGAACTGGCGGATTCTACAGATGATTTAGTTGTATTTTTTGACCAGGTTCTGACCCATATGCGAAAAGTCCTTGATCAGACTCCGGAAATGCTTCCTGTTTTAAAAGAGGCAGGAGTTGTGGATTCTGGTGGGGAAGGACTTTTAACTATACTAGAGGCGGCCTATGATGTAATGCTTGGGAAGGAAATCGATTTTCGGTCGGTTGAGCCAGGTTCTGTATCGGGTATGGCAAGTTCAGCTGGAACATCTGCAGAAGCAGCAGATATAAAATTTGGTTATTGCACAGAATTTATTATTATGCTCGAAAAGAAGTTTGGTGAAAAGGAAGAAGCAGGATTTAAATCATATTTAGAGTCAATTGGCGATTCGATTGTATGTGTTGCAGATGATGACATTGTAAAGATACATGTTCACACGAATGATCCAGGATTGGCAATACAAAAGGCGTTAACATTTGGTTCTTTAACCCGCATGAAAATAGACAATATGCGTGAAGAACACAATGAAAAAGTAATCCGTGATGCAGAAAAACAGGTGGCACAGGAAAAAGAGAAGCCACGCAAAGAGGTTGGTTTCATTAGTGTTTCTGCCGGAGAGGGTTTATCTGAAATCTTTACAGGTCTGGGCGTAGATTATGTCATTGAAGGCGGGCAGACTATGAATCCGAGTACAGAGGACATTTTGGAAGCAATTGATAATGTGAATGCAGATACAATATATATATTGCCGAATAATGGAAACATAATTCTTGCTTCTGAGCAGGCAAGAGATTTAACAGAAGATAAAAAAATTGTTGTAGTTCCTTCTAAAAATATTCCACAGGGAATATCTGCTATTATTAATTTTATAGCAGGAGCAAGTGCGGAGGAGAATATGGATGCAATGCTCGAGGGAATGAAAGCATTGAAAGCAGGGCAAGTAACTTACGCTGTTCGTGATACTTCAATTGACGGGAAAAAAATCAAGCAGGGAAATATAATGGGGCTTAGTGATAAAACAATTGAAGCTGTTGGTACAGACGTGGTTAAAACAACTGTTAAGCTGGCAGAACAAATGATGGATGATGAGTCAGAACTTGTGACATTGTATTATGGTAGTGAAGCAACAGAAGAACAAGCGAATGAGATTGCTGCAGAAATAGAAAAAATGGATTCAGAGATTGAGGTAGAAGTGCACTATGGTGGACAGCCGATTTACTATTACTTTATAAGTGTGGAATAATTGTATTGTAAAGAGATTTTAGTGTAAAAAACAAGCACTATCGTTCATGTAATATGAGCGGTGGTGCTTGTTTTCTTTTTTAGGGAGATTTTCAGTTGCTGGCTGCTCTTCTTGCGATTTCCCGATATTCAGTAGGCGTTTTATTTTCCATCCGATGAAAAACGGTTGAAAAATAGTGGGGGGTGGCATATCCTACTTTTTCACAAATTCTACTGACCGGAAGAGATGTAGCTCTTAACATATATTTAGCGTGTTCAATTTGAATATGGTTTAAATAGTTGATTGGTGTCATGTGAATATATTTGTGAAATAACCTACACAAGTGCTGAGGTGTAATACCAGCGGATTGGGCGATTTCAGTCTGTGTGAGATTGGTAGCATAAAATTGTTCTATATATCTTTTGGCATATAGAAGTGAATTGTTTTCGAATTTCCCCTCTGCGGCAGATATTCCCTGCTCTGATTGTGTATAAATATCAATCAAAAATTTGTAAGTCATGGCCGAATTTTGTAAACGGCTGGCTTTGTCAGTGTTAATTGATGTCAGATACATTTGTGTTAAATTTATAGATAGATTGACCGTATTCAGATTGTGAAAAATCATATAATTTTCTAATCCGAGGCGTGAATTGATGGAGTGCTGTACAATGGTTCGATGACCAGATTGTTGCAATATCCGTCAAAAAAGACGAATCAAGTATTTTATGTACCGGATTCGGTTAATACAGTTAGTGGCGATGCGTTTGACCATACAAGTCATTTAACCAAATTATACTTTGGGAAAAATCTTCGCAGCTTGCCAGACGATTGTATCTATATGGCGAATCATTTGAAATCTGTTATTTTTCATGCCAATGCAAGGAAAATGCATTATGGTTCTTATGCCATTTCAGAGTGTTCAAAGCTGGCAGTTATCGTAGGACCAAATACATATACAATGAGAGCAATGGCTAGAAATGCTAATGCTACATTGATAACATTGTAGAAAGTAATGATTCGCATAATAAAAGAAGCAAAAAGACCTGTACGAGTTTGAACTCGCACAGGTTTTTTATAGTTTGCGCGCCATGGGCGCGCTCTAACGGGTGAAAGTCCCGAACACGCCTAG
>CATZVV010000013.1 GCA_958425285.1 uncultured Lachnoclostridium sp.
ATTTTGCTTATGATGAGATTGGAGCTCATCTTTTGATTAAGAGAATGCGCCAGGAAAAGGAAGAATTGTTTGAAGGCCTGGAATTATATTATCAATCATTTTTTAAACGATAGAGGTACAAGTGATGCTTTTAGCAATAGATATTGGAAATACCAATTTAACATTTGGTGTATTTGAAGATAATATACTTCGCTGTAAATTTCGTTTGACAACTGCTACGTTGCAAACGTCAGACGAGTATGGCATAAAAATTCTCGGTATACTACGGGAGCAGGATATTGAAAAGTCAGAGGTTGAGGCAGTTATTATTGCATCTGTAGTTCCCCAGATTATGTATTCTTTGACAAACAGTATACGTAAGTATCTGAAGAAAGAACCAATGATTGTCGGAATGGGTACCAAAACCGGAATTCGGATTAAAATGAGCAATCCTGCAGAAATGGGTGCTGACCGTATTGTAGATGCAGTGGCAGGACTTGATCTGTATGGAGGACCGGTTATTGTGATTGATTTTGGTACAGCTACCACATATGATTTGATTGGTGCTGACGGAAGCTTTCTGGCTGGAGTTACAAGTCCGGGAATTAAACTTTGTGCAAATGCTTTATGGAACGGAACAGCAAAACTGCCGGAGGTGGAAATTGCAAAACCAAAATCAATTCTGGCACAGAATACAGTTACAAGTATGCAAGCCGGACTTGTATATGGTGCAATTGGGCAGACAGAATATATTGTAAACCGATTAAAGGAAGAGTCCGGGATGAAAAAGGTAAATGTAGTAGCAACCGGAGGGCTTGGACGATTGATTGCGGAATCTACGGATTGTATTGACAAATATGATCCGGAGTTGACACTTCAGGGACTGCGGCTTATATATGAAAAAAGTATTTAGTCTTCGCTGGCGTTTTTAGAATGGAAGGTATTATGACAAATTTGATGATTGGACAAGTACCTTTGAACGGTAATATTATTTTAGCACCAATGGCAGGCGTAACCGACCTGCCATTTCGCTTACTCTGCAAAGAACAGGGGGCAGATTTAATCTGTACAGAGATGGTGAGTGCAAAGGGAATTTATTATAATAACAAAAATACAGAAAATCTTTTGGCAATTAATGAAAGAGAACGCCCGGTTTCATTGCAGTTGTTTGGTTCGGATCCGGTTATCATGAGTGAAATGGCAAAAAGAATCGAGCATCGGAATTTTGATATTTTAGATATTAATATGGGTTGTCCTGTACCTAAAGTGGTAAATAATGGGGAAGGATCTGCACTAATGAAAAATATTTCATTAGCTGCTAATATTGCAGGTGCCGTTGTCAAGGCCATTAAAAAGCCGGTTACTGTGAAATTCAGGAAAGGATTTTACGAACAGGATGAGACTGCTTTGGACATGGCAAAGGCAATGGAAGCAGTCGGTATTGCAGCAGTAGCTGTGCATGGCAGGACGAGAGAACAGTATTATTCAGGGAAGGCGGATTGGGAAGTGATTCGGAAGGTAAAAGAAGCAGTTGGCATTCCGGTTATCGGCAACGGCGATATTTTTCAACCAGAAGATGGAAAAAGAATGCTGGATGAAACCGGATGCGATGCCATTATGATTGCCAGAGGAGCGAAAGGCAATCCATGGATTTTCAAGCAGATGAAGCATTATCTGAAAACTGGTGAGGTTTTGCCGAAACCACCCATGAGTGAGATGATGGCAATGATGCTCCGTCATGCCAGAATGCAGATTGAATTTAAAGGCGAACTTGCAGGCATGCGAGAGATGAGAAGCCATGTAGCCTGGTACACGTCAGGATACCCACATTCTGCAGCATTGAGGGAGCAGGTAAATCAAATTGAGAATTTCTCGGAGTTAGAACAACTTTTATTTGAACATTTAGAAAAAATATAGTAGAATAAGCTAAGTACAATAAATAAGAGAGGTGCAAAAGAAATGAGCAGTAAATTAAGAGTAGGTATCCTTGGTGGTACAGGTATGGTTGGTCAGCGTTTTATTTCTCTGCTTGAAAATCATCCATGGTTTGAAGTTGTATGCGTGGCAGCCAGCCCGAGAAGTGCAGGAAAGACTTATGAGGAAGCAGTTGGCGGCCGCTGGAAAATGCAGACTCCAATGCCGGAGGCAGTAAAAAAACTCATTGTGAAAAATGTCAATGATGTAGAAGAGGTAAGCAGTGAAGTCGATTTTGTGTTTAGTGCAGTTGATATGACTAAAGACGAAATTAAAGCAATTGAAGAAGCATATGCTAAAACTGAGACTCCTGTTGTTTCCAATAACAGCGCTCACCGTTGGACCCCGGATGTTCCTATGGTAGTACCGGAATTGAATCCGGAGCACCTTGCAGTCATTGAGTCACAGAAAAAACGTCTCGGAACAAAAAAAGGTTTTATTGTTGTAAAACCAAATTGTTCTATTCAGAGTTATACACCTGCATTACATGCATGGAAGAAATTTGAACCCGAGTTGGTTGTAGCTACAACCTATCAGGCAATTTCAGGAGCCGGAAAAACTTTCAGGGAGTGGCCGGAAATGGAAGGCAATATCATCCCATACATTGGTGGTGAGGAGGAAAAGAGTGAACAGGAGCCACTGCGTATCTGGGGTACCGTGGAGAACGGTGAAATTGTAAAGGCTTCCGAACCTGTTATTACAAGTCAGTGTATTCGTGTACCTGTGTTGGATGGACATACGGCGGCTGTATTTGTAAACTTTAAAAAGAAACCAAGTAAAGAGAAATTGATTCAGGCACTTGTTGAATTTAAAGGAATTCCGCAGGAACTTGAGCTTCCAAGTGCACCAAAGCAGTTTATTCAGTATTTGGAAGAAGATGACCGTCCGCAAGTTGCTCAGGATGTAAATTATGAAAACGGAATGGGTGTATCTTTTGGACGTTTGAGAGAAGATGTACATTTTGATTATAAATTTGTTGGTTTGTCTCACAATACAGTACGCGGTGCGGCAGGCGGAGCTGTTTTAATTGCAGAGTTGCTAAAGGCAAAAGGTTATTTCGACTAATAAAAGTCGATATGATGGGGGGTATCATTATGGATAGATTTCGCATGTTGGTAAAAGGAATTGTACAATGCAAAGACCGTTTTCTTGTGGTGGAAAAATGGTATGATGACCGTATTTTTGATCCGTATCAATGGGAATTTATTGACGGTGAAATGGAGTTTGGTGAAACTCCCGAAAAGGCTGTTTTGCGTATTGTGGAGGATAAAACTGGACTTACGGCAGAGGTTGATTCGACGCTATACACATGGGGATTTACTGCGGGTGAAGTCTGCACGGTGGGAATTGCTTTTCATTTGGTAAGTGATTGTGATGAAGTAATTCTCTCCGAAGATTACCCGAATTATAAATGGGTATCGAAAGAAGAATTGAGCACATATATTACAAATAAAAAGGTGTTGGAGGATATTGACCGGGCAGGATTGACAAGAGACTTTGATTTGGGGGATTTTGGAAAGGTGGATACTTTTATTGAACATTTGGATTAAAAATGGAACGGTAATCGATCCGGCTGAAAAGCGGGAAGGAATCCATGATATATTGATTCAGAATGGTAGGATTTCCGTTGTTGGGACGATAACCGAGGAAATGGCCGGAAATTGCACTATAGTAGATGCAACAGATCGATATATTATGCCTGGCTTTATTGATTTGCATGTACATTTCCGTGAACCGGGTCTTGAATACAAGGAGACAATTGCAACTGGTACGAGGGCGGCAGCTCGCGGAGGCTTTACCGGTGTGTGTCCAATGCCAAATACGGTTCCGAGTACGGATTGTGCTGAAATGGTAGAACGGGTACTTCTTATTAACGAAAAAGATGGATGTGGTGTGCATCTCTATCCGGTTGGTGCAGTAACGGTCGGACAGGCAGGCGAGGAAAAAACAGATGTAAAAGCGATGAAAGATGCGGGAGCAAAGGCAATCAGTGAAGATGGAAAATCAGTGATGAATGCCGCAGTGTATACAGAGTCCATGCTAGATGCTGCAGAGAATAATATACCTGTTTTTGCTCATTGCGAGGATAAAAATCTGGTTGGAAAAGGTGCCATGAATGCAGGAAAAAAGGCAGAGGAACTTGGGATTGAAGGAATTCGTAATGCAGTTGAGGATGTTATTGTAGCAAGAGATATTTTACTTGCGCATGAAACTGGGGCAAAATTGCATTTATGCCATTGTTCTACAAAAGACAGTGTAGAGATGGTACGTATTGCAAAACAAAAAGGATGGAATGTGACTGGTGAGGTGTGTCCCCACCATTTTGTTATGTCCGATGAAGATATAAAAAAAGATGATGGAAACTATAAAATGAATCCACCGCTTCGGAGCAGGGAAGATGTACAGGCATTAATCCGGGGATTATCAGAAAATGTAATGGATGTCATTGCAACTGACCATGCACCACACAGTCAGGAAGAAAAAGAAAAGTCAATTCAATTTGCTCCTTTTGGAATTGTAGGTTTGGAGACAGCATTTCCGTTAACTGTCACCTATCTTGTCAAAAAGGGTCATCTGACACTTTCTCAGATGGTTGAAAAATTAAGTGTAAATCCGGCTGCAATATTAGGTGTTGAGGGAGGTACTCTGAGAGAGGGCGCTCCAGCTGACCTTGTTATTGCAAATTTGGATGAAAAATATCAGATTGATAAAAATACCTTTTTTTCCAAAGGAAAGAATACTCCATTTGATGGGCTGGAGGTTTATGGGAAAATAGAAAAAACGATGGTGGCCGGACGCTTTATTTATGAAGAAAGGTAAGGGTAATTCAGATGATTAATATATTAATTGAGAAAATCAAAAAGCTTGAAGCACCTATTGTGGTTGGTTTGGATCCAATGTTGAACTATGTACCAAAGTATTTACAGGAGCGTGCTTTACAGGAAAAGGGTGAAACACTTGAGGCAGCAGCAGAAGCAATTTGGCAATATAATAAGGGGCTGGTGGATGCAATCTGTGATTTAGTACCTGCTGTTAAGCCACAGATTGCAATGTATGAGCAATTTGGAATTCCGGGTCTAATGGCATTTCAGAAAACCGTAGATTATTGCAAAGAAAAGGACTTAGTGGTCATTGGAGACATTAAACGTGGTGATATAGGTTCTACTTCAGCAGCATATGCAACGGCTCATTTGGGTCAGGTGCAGATTGGAGATAAAAAGTTTAGGGGATTTGATGAGGATTTTGCAACAGTAAATCCATATTTTGGTATTGACGGTGTACAGCCATTTATTGATGTCTGCAAAGAAGAAAAAAAAGGACTTTTTCTTTTGGTTAAGACTTCCAATCCTTCGAGCGGAGAGTTTCAGGATCAGAAAATGGAGGGAAAACCTCTTTATGAGCTTGTAGGGGAAAAGGTGGCTGAATGGGGAGAACAGCATATGGGTAAGGAGTATAGCTATATTGGTGCAGTAGTTGGTGCTACTTATCCTCAAATGGCGGAAGTGTTACGGAAGGTAATGCCGAAAAGTTACATTTTAGTGCCTGGATACGGTGCACAGGGCGGTACAGCAGAGGACTTAAAACCATTTTTTAACAAAGATGGGCTAGGTGCAATTGTAAATTCCTCTAGGGGAATTATTGCAGCTTATAAGCAGCAAAAGTATGAAAAATTTGGTGAAGAAGGTTATGCAGAAGCTGCACGGGCAGCGGTGCTTGATATGAAGAAAGATATTGCACAGGCAATTTTTTAATCGTATAGGAAAATTCAGATTTATAACAAATTTGCCTTTGGCATACTGGCGGGCGGCATATGACTCGGTCGTCGCCTTTTATCAAAATGTAATGTGCAAAATGTATGTACAGGAAAGAGGGAAAAATGAAAAGAAGACAGATGTCAGCAATTTTAATGTTGGTTGTTTTGACAGTGATTTCCATTACGGGATGTTCAGCTAAGGAACAAAAGGCATTGAGTAATGCAATTCAGGTGGCAAATAGTGCAAAAAGTGTAGAGACAGAAACAAAAGTTGATATGGCTGGGGTTGTCGAAGCAGAGGGACAAAAGCAGGATATGAGCATGACTTATACAATGAATATGTCTCAGTTTACGGAGCCATTAAAAACAAAAGGAACTGTAAAAATGTCAGTGTCAGGTATGTCAATGGAATTTGACATGTATATGCTGGAGGAGAATGGAAATTTTGTAAGTTATATGAATATGGAACAACTTGGCGGCTGGATGAAACAAACACTTTGCAGTACAAGTGATATGGAAGAGGCAAATCAGAAATCGATGCAGATGAATGCGAAATTATTTGCTTCTGAATCTTTTTCATATGAGCGAAAAGACGATATTACAGAAGATGGAAAAACTTATTATGTATATGATGCAGTCCTGAAAAAGGAACAGATGAAAGAGGTATTAGGTAGTGTACAATCTTTCTATGATTCGACCGGGATGGGAATTGATGAGGAAATAGAGAAAATTGCTGCGGATATGCCGGATATACCATTTACTGTTTGGATTGATTCAGAGGAGGAAGTTTTATATCGTGTAAAATTCTCTATGGGTGAAGTTCTCAGAAAAATAGTCGAGTCTATGGGAGCGGATGAGACAGAAGCTATGGAAATTAGTAAATTGGATATGGATATTATTTATAAAAATTATGATAAGGTAGAGAATTTTGAACTTCCGGCAGAAGCAAAGGATGCTCAGGATATTACGGAATTACAGGAACAGCTTGATTCGGAATCAGAAGAGTAAAGTATTACGGAGGATATGAAAAGATGGCAAAGGAAAAGCAGATGGCTCAGATTACGGGTGTTTCGCGTATTTCAGAAGGAATTTTCAGTATGTGGGTTCGGACAGAGATGGCAAAGGCAGCAAAGCCTGGTCAGTTTGTATCTTTATATTGCAAGAATGGAGACCGGATTTTGCCACGTCCCATTAGTATTTGTGAAATTGACCGTACTCAGGGGTTATTACGGTTTGTATACCGCATTGTGGGAGGTGGCACAAAGGAATTTGCTTCTTACCAGCCAGGTGAGGAAATCGCCATCTTGGGTCCTTTGGGTAATGGTTTCCCGTTAAAAAATGAGAAAGCTGTCTTGATAGGAGGCGGGATTGGTATTCCGCCTATGCTTCAGCTGGCAAAAGAACTTCCAGGAGATGTAACTGTTGTTTTAGGTTACCGGGATGGAGATTTGTTTTTGGCAAAAGAGTTTGAACCGTATGCGACAGTTGTGGTTTCGACAGAAGATGGAAGCAAAGGAACAAGGGGTAACGTCATAGATGCAATTCTTGAAAAAGGAATTACGGCAGATGTATTCTACGCTTGTGGTCCCACTCCTATGTTGCGAGGGGTAAAGCAATATAGTGAAAAGCAGGGGATTCCGGCATACCTTTCACTAGAGGAAAGAATGGCTTGTGGTATTGGCGCATGTTTAGCGTGTGTTTGTCAATCTACACATGTAGATGAGCATTCCAATGTATACAATAAACGGGTATGCAAAGATGGACCTGTATTTCTATCTACAAATGTAGAAATATGAACAGGTAAGGGATGAAGGATTGGAGGATTTTATGAGTAAAGCACTTGCAGTAAATTTTGCGGGAATCACTTTTGAAAACCCTGTTACAACTGCTTCAGGCACATTTGGTTCAGGAATGGAATATGCTGAATTTGTTGATTTAAAAAAGCTTGGTGCTGTTACAACAAAAGGGGTTGCTGATGTACCATGGGCGGGAAATCCAACTCCAAGAATTGCAGAAACGCATGCTGGAATGTTAAATGCAATTGGCTTGCAGAATCCGGGAATTGACACGTTTATCAGTCGTGATCTTTCCTACCTTAAAGAGCAAGGTGCAAAAGTGATTGTAAATGTATGCGGGCATTCCACGGAGGAATACATCGAAGTGGTAGAGCGTTTGGCGGAGGAAGATGTTGCTATGCTTGAAATCAATATTTCCTGCCCAAATGTAAAAGAGGGCGGTATTGCTTTTGGACAGAAGGCATCGGCCGCGGAGAAAATTACAAGATCTGTAAAGAAGGTTGCGAGGCAACCCATTATTATGAAACTGAGTCCAAATGTTACAGATATTACAGAAATGGCAAAAGCCGTAGAAGCAGGAGGGGCAGATGCCGTTTCCTTGATTAACACGATTACAGGAATGCAGATTGATGTAAAAAGAAAGGTATTTGCACTTGCTAATCAGACAGGGGGAATGTCTGGACCATGTATCAAGCCAATTGCGGTTCGAATGGTTTATCAGGTGGCAAATGCTGTAAAGATACCCATTTTGGGAATGGGCGGTATACAGAATACAGAGGATGCTCTGGAATTTATGATGGCAGGGGCAACAATGGTAGCAGTGGGAACAGCAAATTTCTTTCATCCCAATGCAACGTCAGAAATTATTGATGGCTTAGAAGCTTATGTAAAAAATGAGAAGATAAATCATATTAGTGAGATTATTGGCTGTGTTTAGAATTGTGAAAATAGCGGAGTGGGAATATCTGATTACAAGGAGGTTAAAAGATGGAGCAATATAAAAAAGAATTTATTGAATTTATGGTCGATTCTAAAGTTTTGAAATTTGGTGACTTTACTCTGAAAAGCGGAAGAAAATCACCATTTTTTATGAATGCAGGTCTATATGTGACAGGGATGCAATTAAGAAAACTGGGGGAGTATTACGCCAAAGCGATTTATGAGAATTACGGTGCGGATTTTGATGTGCTTTTTGGCCCGGCATATAAAGGAATTCCATTAAGTGTTGCTACAACAATGGCATTTAGTGAACTATATGGAAAAGAAATCCGCTACTGTTCCAATCGGAAGGAAGTGAAGGATCATGGGGATGCCGGTATTTTGTTAGGCAGTCCGATACATGATGGGGATAAGGTGGTTATTATCGAAGATGTGACAACATCCGGCAAGTCAATTGAAGAGACCTTCCCGATTATAAAGGCGCAGGGAGAAGTAGAGATTATTGGATTAATGGTTTCTCTCAACCGAATGGAAAAAGGAAAGGGAAACAAAAGTGCTTTGGATGAAATCAAAGAATTATACGGCATTAAAGCAAATGCCATAGTCACGATGGCAGAAGTAATGGAGCATTTATATAATAAACCTTATCGTGGTGAAATTATTATCAATGATGAGATCAAAACGAGACTGGATGATTATTATAGTAGGTATGGTATTCATTAAAAATTTTATGTGTGCTTGCGATTTGGTTCGCGGGCACATTTTTTTTGTTAAAATTTTGGTGGGAGAACGGTTGATATATCGGACAGGTGGCAACTACAAATGAAAGAGAAAAGAGTATACGGTATTATTGGAACTTGCCGTACAAGCCGGTAGTTTTGCTTTCAGGAGAAAGTTTGTGAAACTTCCACGAAATTTTCCAAAAATAATTGTGACATCTTTCCAATTTACAATTTAAAAGATAGGTGATATGATTAACGCATTCCACTTGCAAAGGGGGTGTGAGATTGAAAATCGCATTCTGGAGTATGCAAAGAGGAAGAAATGGCGTCACAAGCAATCTGGCTTGTACCTGTATCTTATCAAATATGCGTCATGAACGTCGTATGATGCTATTTGAAAATCATCCCAATATTCAAAATTTAGGCAATATTTTATTTTGTCAAAATTCCAATGATTTCATGCGAGAAAATATAAATTATGGGAAGCCACATGGACTGGAGCAGTTGTTGCGGCAGTTTGACCAAGGTGTCTGGATGAATGAAGACCAACTTGTTGCTGCATCATATGTTGTCCCCGGAAAGAAAATTTTTTATCTTCCCAGATATTTATATTCCAATCCAGATTATATGGAATATGAGTTACAACAGTATTTACCCGCTTTTTTGGAAACGGTAGAAAGTTTTTGTGAGACTGTTTACATTGATGTTTCCGGAAATCAGAATCATAGTACGAGAGAACTGTTAAGAAGGGCAGATATGGTTGTTATTAACCTTTCACAAGATCCATACATTTTAGATGAAATTTTTCAAAACTTCTCGGAAATACGCCGTAAGGCATTCTATCTAATATCAAATTATGATGAACATTCCATCTATCACCGGGACAGGATTCTTAAAGAGTATAAAATTCCACAAAGCCATATTGGGGTGATTCCGTATAATGTCAGGTTCGCTAATGCAATAGCGGAAGGACGTCTTATTTCTTTTCTTCAAAGCAATTACTCCTGTCAAAGTTCCAATATTAACTATGAGTTTATAAAAGAGGCAAAGAGGTCAGTAGAAAAGATGGATTACCTGGCATTTTTGCTTGCACACGGAGGGGGGAGAACATCTCTTTGAAAAATAAAGTAAAGCAGCTTTTAATTATAATTTTAGCTCTTTGGCTAATCATTGGGTGGATTGTTGATTCTCAAAACAAATCCTCAGAGATTATTGTAAAGGCACAGGAAAAAGTGGATACATTTTCCAAGTTAAAAACGGCATTAGAATCAAATATACAAAAGAATATTATACTTACAAAGGACATCATTTTATCAGAAAAAATTTATGTCAATGGTATAAAATCAATTGATGGAAATGGTTATGGTATTATAAGACAGGGAACAGCGAGAAAGTCATATCAGGGGACAATGCTTTATATAGGGAAGACAGGCAAATTTAAGGCAAAACTTAAATTGAAAAATATTACGATTAGTGGAAATACAGAAAATCCATATGTAAAGGATAATATGCAGGGAAGAATACTTGAAATTTTTCAGTCTGGAAGTTCTGTTGTATTGGAGGCTGGTTGTATTCTTGAAGGTAACTGCAATACCCAGAGAAAGCTGGATGGTGGAGGGGCTGTTACAGTGAATTCAGGGACGCAACTTATAATGGAGGAAGGAAGTGTTATCTGCAATAATAAAAGTGTAACGGGTGGTGCAGCAGTTCGAATTTGTGAAGGTGGTTCCTTTTTTATGAAGGGAGGAAACATTCGAAAAAATGCAGTATATGCCAGATCAGAAGAAGGCGAGTATCAAGGACTGGGTGGGGCAATACATAATCGAGGGAAGGTTATTTTGATGGGTGGCAGAATCTATGAAAATGAGGCTTGCAATCCAGAACAGGAGGAAGGTGCGGGATTGGGTGGGGCCATTTATAATCTGTCAGACTTAAAAATTGAGGGAACAACGATAGATCATAATTGTTCTTTTTCAGGTGGAGGTGGGATTTATGCAACGGATGGCTCTAAGGTCACAATGAAACAAGGTGCCGTATTTGGAAATGATACCGTTCCCTCAATGGGGGGAGGGTTTTATATTAATAATGGCAGTTTGTTTGAACTCCAGGGAGGAGAAATATATGGAAATGCAGCGGGAACCGGGGCTGGTATATATATCAGTAAAAAGGAAAGTAAATTGTATATGACCTCAGGATATATTTTTGCAAATTATGCATATAACAGTGGAAAAAAGACAGGGGGAGGTGTGAGAAATAATGGTGCCTATGTAAAAATAGAAGGAGGGGGAATCGGAATGAATGAAACGGGAGAGGAAATTGGAAATTATACCCCCAATGCAAGTCCCGGACACTATGGCAGTGCAATTTGTAATTCAGGATATATGGAAATTAGAGACGGAATGATAAGAAGCATGAATTATGAAGGGTTTCCGGTTATCAATACAGGTGTTATACAATATGACAACAAAAGACCAAAAGGGTTTTGGGGAACAGGAAAGATTGCAGTAGTAAACGAGGGAGAAATGATTGTAGGAGCAAATGAAACAGCAAGCATTGGTTCAGAGTTTGAAATTGGAATAAAAAATACAGGAGTATTAAAGGTTCTCAGGAATTCTACTATCAAAGGAAAGCACTTTGGGATTGTAAGTGAAGGAAAATGTATGATTTATGATGGAAAAATTATTGCTTCCGAAAAAGCTGTCAGGGCAGAAAAAGGTACGATTCAGATGGGTGGAAAAAACGAATGTCAAACGATTTTTCTTGGTAAAAATGTATCCCTTCAGACGGAGGATGAAATTGAATGTGGAATGACAGAGATAGAGCCGGTGGATTACTTTGAGGACAGGCTGCTTGTAAAACCGTTAAACAAAGGACAAGACATATGTAAATTGTATAATATGTTTCAATTGATGGAGCATCCCGGTTATTATATGAAACAAAAAGAGGATGGACTTTATGTTGGAGTAAAAAGATATGGCGTTGAATTTCATGCAAATGGCGGAGTAGGTGTAATGGAACAGTTATCCGTTCTGATTGGGCAGCAGGTTGCTTTGCCCAAAAATCAATTTTCAAGAGAAGGGTATCAATTTATCGGATGGTCACGTAAAAAAATACTAAATGCTGCCAAAAAAGATGTGGAGTTTGCGAACCAGGAAACTGTCAATCTTTCGGAAAAGAATGGTGAAATTGTTAAACTATATGCTTTGTGGGTAAAGAAACCGGTTATAGAATTTACAGTAGATGACATTAAAATTTATGAAGGGGAAAATATAAAAAAAGAGTATTTGAGCCCTTATATAAAGGCAGTAGATTTTAAAGATGGAGATTTATCTTCTCACGTTTGTCTCGATAAGATTGTTTATTCTAATGGAAATAAAGTACTTCTTCCAACAAAGGTAAATACAGGGGAGAAAAATATCGGGATAGCGTTGGCAACATATTCTGTTAAAAATTCAGAGGGGATTACGGCATCCAAAGAAATGAAGATTTTCATTTTGCCAAATGAAAAACCTCAGATACAAGTAAAAAGCAGATATTTTTTTCTAGAAGAAGTAGATGGGATGAGCAAGGAGGAATTCGAAACAGATATAAAGAAATACATCGTTATAAAAGATGATGTAGAATCTCGGGAAGATCTTTTGGAAAATTTAACAATTGGATTTCCGGAGAAAGATTTCAGAAAAGAGGGAAAATATAATTTTTTAGTAACTGTTAAGGATCAGTATGGTCATCGCTTTTATATGAAAAAAGGAGAAAAGTATCAGTACGGAATGGGAAAGACAAAGATGGCACCATTGTATGTGTATGTTGTAAAAAAACATTCAGAAAGCCAAAAGAACAAAAGGTATGTTCGCTTCCTTTCAGAGGAATTTATGAAAACGTTATCAAAACATTCTAAATGGAAAAAAGAGTCATTATATTCCAGACTGCAAAAGCAATTTGAATTTAGAGGAAAAGAGTCATTTGTTTGCCAAAACTGGCATTTTTCCAGAGAGGATATACAGAAGGCAAAAGATTGGATATATAACGTTGAAAATCCATTTTTACAAGTAAATAATGAGAAATTTTATCTATTTTTGAAGAAAAGAAATTGCTGTATTTTTGAAAGGGGGTGAGAAAATGACAGAATTTTTACAGGAGTATGGAAAAATTATTATAGCAGTTTTGGTAATACTTGCTTTGGTTGCAATTGTGATTTTATTTAAAACACCAATTACAAATATGTTTTCTTCTTTATTCAGTAACTTCTTTTCATCTGTGAATTCAAGTGCGGGATTATCTGTTCCGGTTTTTTCACCAAAACCTTAGGGAAAATGTAATGGACAGGAAACTGCTGTATTAATAGAAATAAGAGCAGTTTCCTGATTGTGTTAGAAAAGGAAAACAGAAAGGAGGAGCAGAATGGATGCATTTGAGGAAAAGTACTTATTAAGTCGGCGGGACTATGGGTTACTCTATCCATATATCGTGGATGAAGAGGTAACAGACATTAATTGGAATGGGAGACAACTATGGATTGATCATTTGAAAAAGGGAAGGTATATGGCAATTGAAGTATTATCGGAGGAGTTTGTTGATCGGTTTTCTACACTTCTGGCAAGTATTGTGAGCATACCTTTTAATAAAATGAATCCAGTTTTGGAAGCAGAAACGGAAGAGTTGAGGATTAGTATTGTGCATACAAGCGTGGCACATACAGGGATTACGATTTCTATGAGGAAAGTTCCGGCAGTCCGCAGGTTAGAAACAAATGAAATGACTCAAAATGGATATTGTGAGGAGGCGGTTGGGATTTTCCTCAAAAATTGTATTCTGGCACATTGTAACATTGCCATTTGTGGGATGCCTGGGGCTGGAAAGACAGAGTTATTAAAATTTCTGACAAAATATATTCCTGCGCGGGAGCGTGTTATTACAATTGAAGATACCTTGGAGATACATTATCAAAGAATAAATCCGGACAAAGATTGTGTAGAAATGAAGGTGGCGGAGCGGTTTAGTTATACGGACGCAATTAAGGCATGCCTGAGACAGTTGCCGAAATGGATTATTCTTTCTGAAGCGAGGTCAAAGGAGGTAAGGTATCTTTTGGAATCATTAAGTACAGGAACATATGGACTTACAACATTGCATACAGATGATGTGAGAAATATTCCAGATCGAATTCAGAATATGGCAGGAGGTAGTTTAGATTCAGAGCGGATTATGAATGATACATATAGTTTTTTACAAATTGGAGTATTAGTAAAAAGTAATGTTGGAAAGGGTGGAAAAATAAGTCGGTGGATTGAGCAGATTGGTGTGTTTGAGAGAACAAGTATTGACTTAAGTCATTCCAAGAATCAGGTATTTATGCTTGTGGAGGGCGGGAAGCTGATAGAAACAGATTTACCGCCACATCTAGGAAAGCGGTTTGAGGAGGTTGGGATTCATTCTGCATTCGGTAGCAGGGAGGTTTAGATGATATTAAAAAGAAATATGATTTGCTTTTTCATAAGTTGTATTTTTACTTCTTTAGTTGTCATTCTGTATGAGATATGGCTCCCCTTTTCTTTTGTATTAGGCATTTTTCTATATATAACAATTTTATTTGTATCCCATTATTGGCAGAGAGCCAGATTGGAGGCAGCGGAATATTATGATGCAACAGCATATTTAGAGCAGTTATTGTGCTCTTATAAACGTTTTGGACAATTAAAACAGGCTTTAGAAGATTGCTGTTCAGTTTTTAGCGAGAATGGTAAGATGGGAAACCGATTAAAGCAGGCACTTCATATTTTAAAGACAGGTGAAGATGTAATGGATAAAAATATTGCCCGTACAGCATTAAAGCAGATTGAGAGTGGTTATAAGAGCAGACGGATGGAAACAATACATGATTTTTTATGTGAGGCTGAACAAACAGGAGGAAACAGGGAAGATGCCATTGAAATTTTGATTCAGGATTTACAGATGTGGAAACAGAGAACGGCATTGTATCAGAAGCAGAAAGGTTATCTTCGGACTGAAACAGCAGTTGCAATTGTACTGGCAATTGTGATGTGTTATGTATCTAGATTCCTTACACCTGATGAATTGGGGATTGATTTAACAGAAACAATGCTGTATCAGTTTACAACATGTATGGTGTTTTTTGCATTTTTCCTTTCTTTGATATTAGTTTGGAAAAAGTTGACCGGAAGTTGGATTGATTGTTATGAACAAGATGATAAAAAAACATTGGATCGGAAAAAAAGACTATATTGTATCTTAAAGGGAGAATTGAAAGCTAACTGTCTGCAAAAGCATCTGGCGCAGAAAATTTGCCGCAGAGAGGTAGAGGTGGAGTATCCTTACTGGTTATTGAATATGAGTTTAAAGTTACAAACAGAAAGTGTTTATAACGCAGCCAAGCAGTCTATACAGGGTAGATGCGGAATTTTGGCAGATGAAGTTCGAAATTTAATTCAGAATATATACCAGGAGCCGATGGCATTAAGACCATATACAGAATTTTTTAAAGAATTACGTTTGCCGGAAGTACAAAGTGGTATGAAGATTTTATATTCCATTACTCAAAATGGATTTGATGAGTCCGGAAGGCAGATAAATTTTCTTATTGCTCAAAATAATCAATTAATTGATCGGGCCGAAAAGAAAAAGTATGAAAATCAGACAGCAGGTTTGGGACTATTGAAGCATTTGCCAATGATGCTGGCATGTGTAAAACTTTTGGCGGATTTAGTAAATTTACTTATGCTTACAATGGGGGCATTTCAGAATATTTTATAAGGAGAGAAACAAAGAAAAATGAACGAATTTATAGAGGAATATGGATCTGTGCTTGTTTACATTTTATTTGGGATAATGATTATAGAAGTATTTAAATGTATGTTTTCTTTTGTCAGTCAATGATAGAAAATGAAAGGGAGAGTTATATGGATGAGTTGATTCGTGAATATGGTGAAGTTCTTGTAATGGTTATACTGAGTATAAGTATAATATCAGTGATTGGATTTTTATGGACTTTTTTAGGAAGTTATATGGAGTATTTTAGTTTTGCATTGATGGGAGGAGGTTAAGGTGAGTGAATTTATAAAGCAATATGGCAGTATTTTAATATATTCATTGATAGGAATCCTGCTAATCGGAATATTATACGGTGTATTTTGCTTAAATTGGTCGTTATATGGAATGATTGGGGACTCGGGAAAAGCAGATTTTTCTTTAACGATGAAAAAAGGGAAGCCTTATTTACAAGTGCAGGACATGAAAATAAAATGCGGGACGGAAGTGGGAGATGTGAGAAGGCTTGTACAGGCAAAAGAGTGTGATGGAACGGATATTGCCAGAACAAAAATTTATGTAAAAGAGCTGGAAGGCGGAAAACTAGGAGAGAAGTTTTATTTAAATACAAATTCGCCTGCATTAGTTCGCTTAAAATACTTTGTAATTGGCAGAAATGGAGAATCGGTTGAAGAGCAGC
>CATZVV010000014.1 GCA_958425285.1 uncultured Lachnoclostridium sp.
ATTGAGGCAGAGGTCGGCTCCATCGGAGGAGAAGAAGATGGCGTTGTTGGAGCTGGTGAGTGTGCAGATCCGAATGAATGTAAAGAAATTGCAGATTTGGGTGTTACTATGTTGGCAGCCGGTATTGGCAATATTCACGGCAAATATCCAGATAATTGGGAAGGCCTAAGTTTTGAGACATTAGACGCTGTTCAGCAGAAAACAGGAGATATGCCTCTTGTTCTACATGGCGGAACCGGTATTCCGGAAGATATGATTCAGAAAGCAATTAGTCTGGGTGTTTCAAAAATTAATGTAAATACAGAGTGTCAGCTTTCCTTCCAGGAAGCAACTCGTAAATATATTGAAGCTGGAAAAGATTTGGAAGGAAAAGGATTTGATCCGCGTAAGCTTCTTGCACCTGGATTTGAAGCAATTAAAAAAACAGTAAAAGAAAAAATGGAATTATTTGGGTCTGTCAATAAAGCTTGAGATGGAACACAGTTATGAACTGGAAAAGAAACTGGGAGTATACATTCTTTTTTAATGATACGAAAATACGGTGGTATCATAAATTGATTTTAGCACTACTGATTCTTTCGACATTGGGAGCAATTTTTGCATATATATTTTTTATTTTGCCTTTATTAATTGGAATCGTAATCCTGATTATTATTTTGTTTTCGATTTGGATAATTGTTCTTTTTCATAAAAAGTAAAACAGTGCATAGATTTTTTGCCTTGAGACATAATATTCTTGTAGCACAAATATAGCTGTACAATGAATATAAAGGAGGCAGAATTCATGGCTAGAAATTTTATGGATGAATATGACGAAATGGAAGATAATGCAAGAAACTACAGTAACACTTCAGGTTGTGCAAATTGTATGAGGAACAGTTCAAAGAATAGCTCCAAGAATACAAGCAAAAATACTTCGAAGAATACAAACAACAATAATTCGAAGAATACAAGTAGCAACAACTCAAAGAACACGAGCAGTAATAATTCACAAAATAATTACCGCTAGAACAGCAGCGGGCTGTCGCATAAAGACAGTTCCAAATTAGAAAAAGGAGTTCAATCGAACGGAGACGGCTTAACCTTAAAATCTCCCATGGATTGAACTCTTTTTCTATTGATATTCCCTATAAAAAGTAGCTAATCTTTATCATATTACATAGAATAATAGAAAAGGGTTGATGGTGATATGAGTTTTTACCTGATAGCGCCTAAAGATGTTTCAAAATACGTTGGGCACAAAAAAATATTGTTTGTAGATATACGGGATAAAGATAAATATTTAGCTGCACATATTGAAGATGCCATCTATATCCCTTATGAAGAATTAGAGGAGCGGGCAGAAATGCTTAAAAACTATCGGATGCTGATTATCTATTGTGATCGGGGGAATAAAAGTCTTTTGGCAGCCCGAATGTTGAATAATAAGGGATTTCGTGTTGGCAGTATTGTTGGGGGCTTTGAGGCATGTCAACTTTATTTATAGGGTAGAACGATTGACGGTATATGTGAAAACTGTTAAAATAGGAGCGTCACAAATAGCTTTGATGGCAGATGAGAAATCGCTTCTGTGGATTTCTCTTCACCTCGTTGCGTATACGCTTCGAAATGGGGATTAAAATGAGAAATGGAGAAAATTATGTCCGAATACGAATTAATTGCACCATGCCATTTTGGTATGGAGGCGGTTTTGAAAAAAGAAATTAGCCGTTTGGGGTATGAGATTAGTCAGGTGGATAATGGAAAAGTCACTTTTTTAGGTGATGCTGGTGCAATTGCCAGAGCAAATATTTTTTTGCGCACAACAGAGCGGATCTTAATAAAAATAAAGAGTTTTCATTCAGAAACCTTTGATGAATTGTTTGAAGGTATAAAAGCTTTGCCCTGGGAACAATTTTTGCCAGAAGATGCTAAGTTCTGGGTTGCAAAAGCAAATTCGGTGAATAGTAAACTGTTTAGTCCATCGGATATTCAAAAAATTGTAAAAAAGGCGATGGTTGAAAGAATGAAGGGGAAATATAAAACCGAATGGTTTCCGGAAACCGGAGTTGCATATCCACTTCGGATTAGTATTTTAAAAGACGAAGTCACAATTGGATTTGATACATCAGGAGTTTCACTGCATAAGCGTGGGTATCGGAAGTTCACGGCACCGGCGCCGGTGACCGAAACATTAGCAGCAGCCTTGATTTTACTTACACCATGGAACAGACATCGGATTTTGGTAGATCCCTTTTGCGGAAGCGGCACGATTCCTATTGAAGCGGCTTTAATCGCCGCTAATATTGCACCTGGTCTGAATCGGGAGTTTATCGCAGAAGGGTGGACAAACTTCTTACCAAAAGATATATGGAAGCAGGCACGTGAAGAGGCACGCAGTATTATAATCGAGAAGCCAGAAGAAATTTTAATACAAGGCTATGATATTGACAATTCTGTTTTGAAAATGGCAAGAGAGAATGCAAAGCTTGCAGGTGTAAACGATTGGATTCATTTTCAAGAGAGGGATGTAAAGGATTTTCATTCTCCTAAAAAATATGGATTTGTCATTAGCAATCCTCCTTATGGGGAAAGGCTTTCGACGAGGGATGAAATGAAAGAACTTTACCGTACAATAGGTGAGGTAATGAATCGTGATAATACATGGTCATATTACTTTCTGAGTGGTTTTGAGGATGCCCAAAAGTCGATTGGGAAAAAAGCTTCTAAAAATCGGAAGATTTATAATGGGATGATGAAAACTTATTTCTATCAGTATATAGGAGCTAAGCCGCCACGGCGTGAAGAAAAGAAGGATGGAGAAATACAATGAAAAAATTAATTTTTGCAACAAATAATCAAGGGAAAGTAAATGAAATTAAGCAGATTCTTGGAGAAGGATATGAAGTGTATGCGTTAAAAGATATGGGAATTGATGTGGACATTGAGGAGAACGGAAAGACATTTGAAGAGAATGCTATTATTAAGGCAAAGGCTATTATGGAATTGACAGGAGAGATGGTTCTGGCAGATGATAGTGGTTTCGAGGTGGATTGTCTGAATAAGGAGCCGGGAATTTATTCTGCCAGATATATGGGAGAAGATACTCCATATTCAATAAAAAATGCAGAATTAATCAAACGTTGTGAAGGTATTCCGGATGGGGAAAGAACGGCAAGATTTATTTGCGTTATTGCTTGTGCTTTTCCAGATGGAAAAATGATTACAACAGAAGGTACCATTGAAGGAAGGATTGCGCATGAACCTTCCGGAGAGTATGGATTTGGTTATGATCCGATTTTCTATTTGCCGGAGCGTTGCTGTACGACTGGGGAACTTTTGCCAGAAGAAAAAAATGAAATTAGCCACAGAGGAATTGCAATTAGGAAGATGGTGAAAAAAATACATGAAATATTTGATAGTAAGTGATTCCCATGGATATAATGAGAATTTACGAAAGGTAATTGAAAGGGTATCGCCAATTGAGGGAATGTTTCATCTGGGGGATTTGCAATGCTCACTAAATGTCATAGAAGATATTGCTGACTGCCCTGTTTATGCTATTGCTGGAAATAATGATTTTCGATCTGAATTAGAGGAAACAAGAACAGAGGTGATTGGGGGAAAGAGAATTGCAATGTGCCACGGACACCGTCATGGTGCTTACTATGGTATATCGCGATTAGTCTACTGGGGGTTAGAGCAAGAGGCAGATGTAGTTATGTTTGGACATACTCATGAACCTTTTCTGTCCTATGAGCAGGGAATGGCTCTTTTGAATCCGGGCAGTATTTCCCTGCCCCGGCAGGAAGGCAGAAACCCCACCTTTACCATAATGGAAATTGATAAGGATGGGGAACTGCACTTTTGCATGAATCAGTTGTAAATGCTTAGAATAGAGCCTGAATAGCGCCAAAGGCACCTGCACTTAGAATTGCCATTATGATTCCTGCCAAGAGGACTCCGCCCATACAGGCGAGAACGCTGGACTTAAAGTCCATATCCAGAAAACTGGCAGCTAATGTGCCTGTCCATGCTCCGGTTCCAGGTAATGGAATTCCGACAAAGAGGAGAAGAGCTACAAATAAACCACGGCCAGCTTTTTCCTGTAATTTTTTGCCTCCACGTTCACCCTTTTCCAGACAGAATGTAAAGAATTTGCCAATATACTTCTTGTCAGCTCCCCATAACAATACCTTCCTGGCAAAAAAGAAAATAAAAGGTACAGGAAGCATATTTCCGATGATACAAATAATATAAGACTGCCAGAGGGGAATTCCCCAACCGGTAGCGAAAGGAAGCGCACCTCGTAATTCAACAATTGGTACCATAGAAATGAAAAAAGTAAAAATGTAATATTTCAACATGAGTATTCTCCTAATTATGTTATTTGAGTGTGTATGAGGCATTAACTTTATATAGCAGTGTCTCATTTATAGACTCAAACACTATTTTACACGAACATGTCTGACACGTCAATCTAAGGTTCTGCTAAATTGTGCATTTAATTTGAAAAAATATAGAAAATACTCTTGACAAATGAGAGAGTTATTAATATAATAACAAAGGTGCTGTTGATTGACAGGCTATGGGATCTTAGCTCAGCTGGGAGAGCATCTGCCTTACAAGCAGAGGGTCACAGGTTCGAGCCCTGTAGGTCCCATTGTTTTTCTTCAGTATTTCAGGTTTTGTTTTGGCGGAGTAGCTCAGTTGGCGAGAGCATACGGTTCATACCCGTAGTGTCAGGGGTTCAAATCCCTTCTCCGCTACTTGGAAAGGATGTCTTTTGAGACATCCTTTCTTGCTATATAAAAAGAGATGGTGATGGTTTGCCGTAAATAGGAAATCAGAAACCCTTCTATATGCTGAAAGGAGACCCTTATGAGAGTTGGAATGGGATATGATGTTCATAAGCTGGTACAAGATAGAAAATTGATTATTGGTGGAGTACAGATTCCTCATGAGTCAGGTTTGCTTGGTCATTCAGATGCAGACGTACTTCTTCATGCAATTATGGATGCACTTTTAGGTGCAGCAGCACTGGGCGATATTGGAAAACATTTTCCGGATTCGGATGTTCATTATAAGGGGATTTCCAGTATTGAGTTATTGCGTCAGGTGGGAAGGCTGTTAGAGGAAAACCTTTATGTTATTGAGAATATAGATGCGACAATCATCGCGCAAAAGCCAAAAATGCGCCCGTATATTGAACAAATGGAGAAAAATATAGCGGAAGTGCTTAGAATTGAAAAAAATCAGATTAATATTAAAGCTACTACGGAAGAAGGACTTGGGTTTACTGGTGAAGAAAAAGGAATTTCGGCACAAGCAGTTTGTCTAATTGAGCAGGCAATGAACCGACAGCAATTGGTAGCGGATTTTGGCAATGGTTGCATGGGTTGCTCTGGTTGTGGCAAGAGAAATTGAATGAAAAGGTGGAATGAAGTAAAGCATTTAGGCACAGGAAATCTGGTATTTCCTATGCCTTTTAATAAATTCCCAGGAAAGTGGATTTGATACCGAAAAAACCGGGGAAAAATAGAAATCCACATGCGAATAAAAGACTGACTAGGAGACATAGGAGGATTCGTTTTCGATTCATTGGAAAACAGACAACAAAAACGACAAATATGCTTACAGCCCCCCCAATCAGTAGATTAATGCTTGAAATCAGTTTGGCAGGAAGGGAAAATAAAGACCCAAGTATGGAGCAGATGGTAGTTCCCGCTGCAATAAGGAGAGCGCAAGGCAGAGAAATTCTTAATACGTGTCGGAGAAAACCATTTGAGGTAACTTTCGTATTGTGTTCAAGGGTTAGGAAGAAACTTGGAATTCCAATAGCTGTAGCCCCAATCAGGCTTAATTGAATTGGGATAAACGGATATTCTTTTTGCATTATGATGAAAAGAGTGCATAGCAGTAAGGAATAAATTGTTTTTGTAAGGTAGAGAGCACTTACCCGTTCAATATTTGCAATAATTGTTTTTCCTTCATCAACAATATCTGTCATTGTGGCAAAGTCTGAATTCAACAGGACAATAGGAGCACTTTGTTTGGCCGCATTACTGCCAGACGCCATGGCAATGCCGCAATCAGCATCTTTAATAGCTAGAACATCATTAACGCCGTCACCAACCATACCGGTTACCTTGCCGCTTAATTGAAAGGCTTTGATTAATAGCTGCTTTTGTTCCGGAGTTACTCGTCCAAACACAGTATACTGATTAACAATGGAACTTAATTCCTGTACATTATTTGGAAGTGTAGAAGCATCAATGTAACGCTCTCCGCCATTTAATCCGGCAAGGACGGCTATGCTTGATACCGTTGCCGGATTATCACCGGAAATCACTTTTATTTCTACACCCGCTTGGGCGAAAAAACGAAAAGTGTCTTTGGCATCTGAACGGATTTGCTCGGTTAAAAGGAAAAGCGCACATGGGAGAGGGTCTTTAATTTCATTCCGGGTGGTTGGAAGTGTAGCACTCTTGGCTAAAAGTAATACACGATATCCTTTTTCTGCATATGTCATACTTGTTTGCAGCAAATTCCAATCCTGGCTAATGAATTCTGGTGCTCCTAGAATAAAATTTCCGATCCCGCGAATAGATACAGCAGAAAATTTCCGTTCTGAGCTAAAGGGAACCGTGTTTGAGATGTCATTTTCGCCAGAGTGGTTAAAGTAAGCTTGAAGTGCTTTCCCAGTTTCGTTTTGATTCTCAAAGGCGAAAGCAAAAGTATCCATGATATGAGCAATTTGCTCTGAGCTGAAATTTTCATATGGTAGAATTTCAGTTACCTCTAGTTTGCCGGTAGTAATGGTTCCTGTTTTATCACAGCAGAGAACATTAACACGTGCCAGTGCTTCAATTGCTTCCATTTCTTGTACCAGGGCATCCTTTTTTGCTAGCCTGCCAACTCCTAAAGTGAAAGATACGCTGGTAAGGAGTACAAGACCTTCAGGAATCATTCCAATGATACCAGCCACAGTACCTACGATAGCATCTGCATGCGTAAGGTGTTCACAGCAGCGTTGTACGAGATAAAGTGCAATTCCAATGGGAATGATAGCAAAGCTAACGTATCGGATAATTTTTTTAATCGCATTTTGCATTTCTGATGTAGCACGTTTTTTAGTGCGAGCTTTCAGAATTAACTGATGAGCATAGCTCTCGTCACCAATTTGTGTGGTTTCCATTTTGCCATTGCCTGCAATAACGAAACTGCCTGAGTATACAGAATCGCCATTTGTTTTAAAAACAGGTTTGGATTCTCCGGTGAGAAGGGATTCATTTACTTCAAGGTTGCAGCTTTGAGTAATAACTCCATCGGCAACGAGTTGGTCACCTGCCTGTAGAAGAATCAGGTCACCGCATTCTATATTGTTTGTGGAAATTTCTTCGATATTGCCGTTGTGTTCCCGTTTGACAGTAGTTTGATGGACAATAGAAATAGAATCAATTAATTTCTTTACTTTTAATTCCTGTATAATGCCAATGGCAGCATTTGAAATAACAATGCCAAGGAACAGCATATTTTTGACTTGGCCGCTTGCAAGAATCAGTCCGGCAAGAAAAAGATTTAAGAAATTAAAATAAGTTAATGTATGGGAAAGTATGATTTGTTTTTTGCTTTTAGAAAGTTGCTTCATATACACTCCTCGAATTGTAAAAAATTATAACTACAGTGTATCACAGGAACTTTTTTTTGAAAAGGCAAAATCTCCCTTTTAGAAAAATAAAAAATCCTGAATTCCTCAAAGAGGAATTCAGGATAGAATCAAAGCTAGCGACGGGAATCGAACCCGTGACCTCTTCACTACCAATGAAGTGCGCTACCGACTGTGCCACGCCAGCTTGTAAGAAATATGCCTTACGAATTGTAATTCTACCATATTGACAATCTGCTTGTCAACATTGAATTAGGAGAAGTTTTAAATATTTTTTTTCTTTAATTTTGTTCGAATTCGTTGCAAAGCATTATCTATAGATTTTGGGGATTTGTTTAAAGTGCAGGCAATCTCCCGGTAATCTTCCCCTTCCAGAAAAAGTTCTAAGACGAGACGTTCAAATGTACTTAATCTCTTTTCTATTTCTTCTTCAAAAAGTTGTGTAGATTCTTTATCCAAAATGATAGATTCTGGATTCAGAGATTCCTTAGGGGGAAGAGTATCTGCAAGTGTTGCAGACAATTCAGATTCAGCTGAATCATCATTTAAAGGGGTATAAAGGGAAATATACGAGTTTAAAGGAGTGTTTTTTTTCCGGCGGGAAGCTTTTACAGCATTATATAATTGTCGGGTTATGCAAATTTCCGCAAAATGAAAGAATGTGACTTGTTTATGGGCAGAATAGTCGCAAATGGCTTTGTAGAGACCAATCATTCCCTCTTGAATCAAGTCATCATGGTCTCCGCCAATAAGAAAAAGAGCTCTTGCTTTTTTTCTTACCAGATTTTTATATCGTTCCATGAGAAAGTCTACCGCGCGTGAGTCGCCCGATTTGCTGCGTGCAACTAAATCTTCATCCGATAATTTGTTATATATTACCGCTTCTGATGCCAAGAATCGTACCTCCTAATTTGAAAAGTGTCGTTGCCTTACAATTTCAAATGCAAGAATACCTGTTGCTACGGATGCATTTAGTGAGTCAATATCTCCCTGCATAGGAATTGAAGTGATATAATCGCAGTGTTCCTTTACTAAACGGCTGATTCCTGAACCTTCATTCCCGATAACAAGTCCAATGGAGCCGGTCAGATTCTGCCGATACATGACTTCGCCATCCATATCGGCGCATGCAAACCACATTCCTTGCTTTTTTAATTCCTCCATCGTATTGACCAGATTTGTAACTTTTGCAACAGGAGTATGCATAAGAGCTCCTGCAGATGCTTTTGCCACAGTGGCTGTCAGTCCCACAGCACGTCTTTTAGGAATAATTACACCATGTGCTCCGGCTAGGTTTGCTGTCCGGATAATGGCTCCCAGATTATGGGGGTCTTCAATTCCGTCAAGTAAAAATAGAAAAGGTGCTTCACCACGTTCTTTGGCAAGCATAATCATATTTTCAATTGTGCTGTATTTGTAAGCAGCAGCAAAAGCAATCACTCCCTGGTGGCTTCCTGTTTCAGATAATTGTTCCAGCCTTTCCTTTGGGACAAAGTCAACAACAGTATGAGCTTTTTTTGCTTCCCGAAGAATGTTTAAGACAGGACCGTCATTGCAGTTTCTCAGACAGTAGAGACGGTCAATTGTGGTTCCGGCTCGGAATGCTTCTAATATGGCATTCCGACCTTCTAATTTGAGTTCATTTCCGGTAGATTCTGAGTTATCCATGTAAATCCCTTTCTGTTATAAGGAAATGTTTAGACGTTCCATTCCCAGTTTCATTAAATCAATTGCCCGGTTAAGATGCCCGGACAAATATAAGTAACCGAATAATGCTTCAAAACCGGTAGCATTTCGATAATCGTGAATTTCAGCATTTTTGGCAACGGAAGAAGCTTTTGCGTTGCGCCCGCGTTTAAAGATACTATACTCTTCATCCGTTAATTCGTCCTCAATAGAAAGAATCAGATGGGCTTGTGATTTCGCTTTTACTATGCTGCATGCTTTCAAATGAAGTTTTTTTACAGGAGTATTTGCCTGCTCAACTAGCAGTGTACGCACTATCAGATCAAATACGGCATCCCCAATATAGGCTAATGTAAGTGGAGAGTATTTGCGCATATCCGGCATCTTTTGCCCAAATCCAGAGTTGATAAGTTCTAAAATTGGTTGCTGTTCTTCCATAATTCCTCATTTCTGCGTTATCTACCGCTGATTGTTTTTACCAGTTCGGTTACCTGCTTGGCGAGAAGTTCATTTTCTTTACGTAGTGAATGAATATCGTTAAGTACGGGATCCGGCAGGTGAATCTGATCCAGATCTTCTGCTGGGACACGGATATTATCCCGTTTTACGATACGACCTGGAACGCCCACTACAGTAGAATTGGGAGGGACTTCTGCCAGAACGACAGAGCCGGCGCCGATTTTTGAATTTTCACCAACGGTAAAGGAGCCAAGTATTTTTGCTCCGGCACTAATCATGACATTGTCTCCGATTGTAGGATGGCGCTTGCCTTTTTCCTTGCCGGTGCCACCAAGTGTCACGCCCTGATATAGGGTGACATTATCTCCAATAATGGCTGTTTCTCCAATGACAACACCATGACCATGGTCAATAAAAAGACCCTTGCCAATTTTAGCGCCTGGATGTATTTCAATGCCGGTTTTTCTGGCTGAACGCTGGGAAATCCAACGGGCAAGAAAATAGTGTTTCTTCATATATAAAGAATGTGCCTTTCGGTATTTTAAAATTGCCCAGAAACTGGGGTATAGTAAAACTTCCCAATTTGATTTTACTGCAGGGTCACGTTCCCGGATAATCGCTGCTTCTTCTTTAAATAATTTAAAAAAGCCCATGCTAATGTCCCTTCTTTTAACTTAGTAAGTATTATTCATTGTATGCATTTTCTGTTTCTTTGTCAAGAAAAATGGCAACTGTAATGATTTGGAAAATATGATTTGAGGGATGAAAAAAAAGCTTAAAAACCGTAATAAAATGTAATAAAAAAATATTTGAAATGAGAATTCTATATTGCATTTTATACAAATATTTGATACAATGATGCTAACATTATGGCGTAATATATGCGTTGTAAAAATTTGTTGAATGAGGAGGATTGAGATGAGTCAGTTTAAGACACCGTCGTCGAAAGGTGTGACAAGAATAATTGCATTTGTTATGGCATTTGCAATGGTTGTTACTTCAATTACATTTGTTCCTGCAGCAAGTGATGCGGCGAAAAAGAAAGTAACAAAAGTAAGTATTACAAAACCGGATAGTAAAGTGTTGGTTTTGAAGAAAGGTAAATCTTACAAGCTGAAAACGAAAGTTACTGCTTCTAAAAAGAAATACCAGAAGGTAACTTACAAGTCCAGCAAAGCCAAAATTATATCTGTAAGTAAAAGTGGTAAGTTAAAAGCAAAGAAAAAGGGTACTGCCAAAATTACAGTGACATCTAAAACAGATAAAAAGAAAAAGGCAGTATTAACGGTAAAAGTCGGTACTCCGATTACCGGAGTAAAATTGACTGGAACAAGAGGATATAAAGAATTTTATTATACTGAGGTAGTCAATCAGGATCCGACGAGTACAAACTATGGTAAGAAAACAACAGTACGTCGTTCCAGGACAATTACACAGAAGAAGTTTACAAAGAAAAAGAGTGCTTCTGTATCTTTGGAGCTTGGTGAGTTCCTAACATTGAAGCCATCTTTTGCTCCGAGCAAAGCTACATATAAAAAGGTAAAGTATTCCTCAAGTAATAAGAAAATTGTGCGGGTAAACAGTCTTGGTAATGTAACGACTGTAAAAGCAGGTAAGGCTACCGTAACAGCAAAGGCAGCAGATGGCAGTGGAAAGAAGGCTACTGTTAAGATTACGGTAACACAGTTTGTTGACCGTAGTACACCGGCACCTACTGCAGAGCCTGAGACAAGAAAGAAAACTATGGTTGAGAATTTTGAGAGTTACGAGATTGGAACAAAATGGAAACTGACAACTGGTGGTTATGCAAATGCTGCTACTGCTACTGTTGAGAAGGATCCTACAAATGCCAATAATAAAGTTCTTAAAATTGCTTATACAGGAACTGATCAGGCATATGATATTGCACCTGTTTTTACCATTGATTTATCTAAGTTGGCAGGTTATGATGCTTCTTCTACTTTAGGTGATTTCTCTGGAATTACGTTTAAAACGAAAGTGGAATCCAATATGGCAGATTGTCAGAATAAGAAAATTTTTGCTTATTTTGCAGATGCAGGTACTATTACGGATAAGTATTTCTTTGCCACTGAGTTTTCTCAGGAAGGGGAATTGTATAAATTTAAGAATACGTATTCTATGGCATTAGGAACGGATAAAGAATATACAGATGCAGTAAGTGGTAAGAAAGATAATATGAAAAACTTCCCGGCATTCTTTGATAACTATGCCACAGATAAGACAAACTGTTCTCCGGGATATGTACAGGCACAGAATGATGCAACTGTACCATTTGTTGACCGGACCCTGGAATTCCAGGTTGCTCAGTTAAAAGACAAGGTTTCAAATAAAGATTTAACTACCTTGAATAGTTTTGATTTTGTATTTGGTTCTACTTATACTGGAAAGCCAAGCAATGGTGATTACATGACGTTATATATTGATGACTTACAATTGCTGTCTGACATAAAAGAGACACCAATTACTGGTATAACATTAAGTGGAAGAAATACGGTAAAAGAGGGATTCCCGCTCAGACTGAAAGCAGCATTGGTTCCTGAAAATACAACACAGAAAAAGATTAAGTTTGAATCCAGTGATGAGTCAATTGCTACTGTTGATGAAACGGGTAAGGTAACTGGTGTGAAACCGGGTAAGGCTACGATTACCGTAACTAGTCTGGTAAATCCAAGTGTTAAATCTTCTATGGAAATTACTGTAACAGAAGCAGTATGGGCTACAGAGGATAAAGTTTTGGATTTAAGTCATATTATGCCAAAACAGACAGATTCCACATCAGATGCAGATAAGAAAACTGCTTCTGAGACAGAGGCAACTTATGTGGATGGTGTGGGTGTCAAACCGACATTTACAAAGATTAATGAAGCTGTAGTCATTGACCTGGGTGAAGAAGTTGACTTTACGATGTATCATTCAGTAACGATTACGGGTACAACTCCTGCACAGTTGACAGTAGAATTATATGATAAGAATTTTGATAAAACTGTAGAAGATTATTATGAAAAAATTTGTCAGGGTGCTGTATATCCGTTTTTTGAGGGAAGTACAGAAAGACGTTACGAAGATGGTGCTTATGCAGAAGAATATGATTCGAACTGCATGGAAGAAACCCACAGAGTTTCCTATAATGATTGGGTAAAAGGGGAAAGTATGTTGGGAGATTTGAGTGCAATCCGTTATGTAGTTTTGAAGGTTAATAAAGATCCGTTGCATCCACAAATCTCCTTTAAGAAGGATGAAAATGGCAAGAATACAACAGATTGGGCAGAAACTCCGGATATTACACTAAAGAGTATCGTTCTTTCAACGAGGCAGTATGACCCGGATTATAAGATAGTTTCTCTTAATGAGGCAAATGAAGCAACTTGCTCAAAAGACTCCAGAGATGGTGAGACGCCAACTTGCAAGGATGTGAAATACACAGACGCAGGTGTTACATTTACTACAAATGCCGCAAGATTTTCCGGATTGGCATTTTATTTGGACTCTATTAAGAATGCAGATGTGACAAGTGGAACTGCAATAACGACAAATCAGAGCCATGAAGTTGATGTATGTGATTATCGATATGTTAAGTTAGAGGTTGAGTCTAATGCACCAATTGCAATTGCTTATTTAAGTGATGGCAATGATTGGAGCAATGTTTCCAGAAAATTTGTGAATGAAGAGACGGATAGTGATGATAGTATGGGTAAAAAGGTTCGTACTATTTATATCCCAATTGACAAGGATGCTAAGACTTTACAGGGATTTGACTTTACAAAGGCAGATGCTATCGGTATTATGGCAGTAGGTGATAATCAGACAGTTACAGTAAAATCCTGTCAGCTTGTAAAAGGTGAACCGCTTCTTACAAAATTGCCAAAAGAAGAACTTGATTATACATTTGTTGTGGGTGAAATTGAACCTTGGTTGTCTGAATACATTGACAAGCTGAGACGTGAAAAGCAGTAGATACTGTTGATAACACTAGAGTATGCCTGGCATACTCTGGTGATATTAAAATAAATTTATTTATACAAGTAAATAGGAGGTTAGGATTTTGAAGAAGAATTTCAAAAAGGCACTTGCAAAGACACTTTCGGGTCTTTTGGTGTTTGGCCTCGTTGCTACAGCAATGCCTGCTTTAAATGCAGATGCAGCGGCAAAGCCAAAGTTAAGTGCAAAAAAGGTATCGGTTAATGTTAAGAAGACCAAGAAGATTACTGTGAAAGGTAAGAAGATTAAGAAAACAACCTGGTCTGTAACAAAGGGTAAAAAGAACATTAGTCTTAGTGCAAAGAAAAAGACAAGTGTAAAAATCAAAGGTAAAAAGAAAGGAAGCGCAACTGTAACAGCAAAAGTTAAAGTTGGAAAGAAAACAACAAAGCTTACTTGCAAGGTAACGGTTAAAAAAGCAACAACACCGAATAACTCAACGACAGTTACGAGTCCAAAACCAAGCGCAGCAGCATCTGTTGCACCTGGAACATCAGCAGCACCAAGTGTTGCACCAAGTATTGCACCAAGTAAGTCTCCAAGACCGAGCAGAACTCCGTATGATCCGGTTTATGTTCCTCAGGGTAATGTACATGAGGTTGCTCTTACAGCAGAAAACGAATCTGCTATTACACTTGGAAAAGATGATCTTCATGCAGATCTGAAATTTAATGCAGATGGCTCCTATCGTTATTGTGCAACAGAACAATACAATTCCGGTGTTGCTTTTTATGTAAAATCGGAAGATCAGGTAACAGATGTTTCTGATTTTGACTATGTGGTAGCTGAGATTGAATTCTCAAACAGTGATAAAGAAGGCTGTGGAGCTGTAGAGGCATCTATGAAATTATGGAACACACATTCTGGATGGTATAGCGGTAAATGTGAAGTGTATGAAGGTGCTAACTTTGCCGGTGAAGGAAAAGAGCGTGTGAGAACATATAAAGTACCTCTTGGTGATATGGTTAAGAAAGGCATTGATTTAAGTGGAGTAGACAGTGTGGCTGTAGTTCTTCACAATGGTAAGGGTCAATATGGTATTGTTAAGTCAATCAAGTTCTTAAAGAATGAGGGTGACGAATACGTATCTAAGACAGTTGCTAAAAATGCAGTTATCACTGCTCCAAGAAGTGCAAAGAAAGTATTAGAAGGAAATACACTTCAGTTGACAGCTTCTGTATTAAATAAGAATAATGAAGCGATTTCAGGAAAAGAAGTTACATGGACATCTTCAGATACATCTGTAGCTACCGTATCGGATAAGGGACTTGTAACTGCAGTGAAGAGTGGTAAAACGACAATCACTGCTGATGTAAAAGATACAGATTTGAAACCTACATATGAAATTCAGGTTTACAACAATGATCCGGTTGCATTAAAACTTGCTGTTAATGGCGGATTCGAGACACTTACTGTAGATGAAGGATTGAATGGTGTTTATCTCAATGCAGATTTGATTAATGCAAATGATGATGCAATCGCAACTGCACCAAGCAATGCTAATATTTCAATTGTATCTGGTGCGGCAATTGCTTCTGTCACATACGATGCAGATATGGCACTTAACAAGCTGACAGTATCTGGTAAGGGAACGGTAGTCCTTAAGTTAGAAAGCAACGATGGATTTGATCCGGTTGAATTGACATTAAACTTTGTTGAAGGTATTCGGGTTCCATTGAGAGAGATGTCAATGTGCTATAATACAAGTGATATGGCACCTGAATTTGAAAAAGATAATAAGAGGGGTACTGCATCTATTACTGTAAATGGTTATGGAATGGGTATTTCCTGCGTGGCTGACTTAGGCGACCTCACAGTTGCCGATATTAAGGGAGTTCAGTGTAAGATTGTGACCGATGATAATGAACACAATGAATTGCAGTTGTTTGCTTCTCGCTCGGGTTATGATCAGGTTCCGGGATGTGTGCTTGATAGCGATTCAGATTTTGCAAATGCATTCCCAATCGCTAACAATGTACAGTTTACACAGGGCGGTATTGCTAAGTTCGCATTAAATGATCTTTCAATTCCACCAGCATCATCAGAAGAGGGAACCACATTGGATCCATTGCCTACAGATGGTAATACTTTTGCATTTGCAATTGGTGTAAATGAGATGACGAGTGGAACAATGACACTTTCTGATGTAATCTTGTTAACAGAATAATGTTGTTTTACTAATTTTAGAAAAGCACTCCAAATTGGAGCAGACTCCTTTGGAGTGCTTTTTGAATCAAATCGAAAAGGAGGAACGGTATGCGAATTCGTGCAAAACAAGTGATTGCTTCTGTACTTTCGGGTGTTATGCTTATGGGGTTGGTTGCTACGGCAGGTCCTGTTGCAGATGCCAGTGCAGCGGCAAAACCAAAATTGAGTTCTAAGAAGTTGGTTTTAACACAGGGTAAAAAGAAGACTTTGAAGGTAAAGGGTAAGAAAATTAAATCAACAAAATGGTCTGTAACTA